>JBOGRE010000166.1:0-1590 GCA_050749345.1 Nitrosarchaeum sp.
TTGGAAATGAGTACTGTGATTTCAGCAAAGATACCAAAGAAGCTCAAGAAAAAGGCATCACTGTATGGCATAAAAATTAGCCAGACTGTAAGAGAAGCCCTTGAGGAAAAGGTAAGAATTATTGAGGAAAAAGAACTTGGCAAAAACATGGATGAACTAAGCTCAGTGCTTGGACATCTGAAGAAACATAACATTGTAGAGGCTGTAAGGGCGTCACGAGATGAGAGGTAAGCTCCTAGATACAAGCGCTCTGCTTAACATCATGGTAAAAAAAGGTTCAAAGGCACCAAGATTACTCAGGTCTCAGAGTATTTTAGATCTGACAACATATGAGATAGGTAATGCAGTATGGAAGCTTGCATATTTACAAAAAAAAATTACACCAGAGCAAGCATGTAAACTCTTAGAATCATTTGTATCTTTAAGACAAAGCATGCAGATACTTGGAATTAACGAAATAGAAGAGGAGATAAAGAATTTTTCAATGACTACAGGTATGACGTTTTATGATTCAGCATATGTTATAGTAGCCAAGAGGGTAGGACTTGCCCTTGTAACTGATGACAAGTCTCTTGCCAAGACAGCTGCAAAATATCTTACCGTTATTGGTTCAGATGACATGTGAACATTTTGTTGATTGCAGTTTAGAATATGTTTTAGAGTTTTATCTGTGATCTTTCACCGAACAAAAACTGGTGCTTCTTTGGAACATCTGAATCTTTAATTTCTGAGCAATGCGCTATTATGCTGGATACAGATAATCTTCAATGTGGTTTTTGTTATATTCATGTATGTAAATTGTTTGATTTTATAGAAACAAATTTACCATTTAATTTTTGAATGGCAGGCATAAATTAAATGGTAATAAATGGTCACGAAAAAATTTTTTAGTGAAAATGAGAGATATAAAAAATACTATTAAGAGATATTCTAAATTCTTACATAATCAGGACTACAGCAAATTGGAATCAGAAAGATGGAAAAAGTTGGAACATTTCAATTATCAAAATAACCATGAATATTTTGAATTGTAATAATTCATTCCATCTTGTGTAATATAGTATACTAATTGTAAATTATTCTAAAATCGTCTATGAGATGTTTTTTATATTCATCAAAAAAGAACAGTATAGTTGAAGCTTGCAAAGACGTTTCTAATCATAATTATTTTAATAGTCGTTTACATAATTTTTTTGTTTTTCTCAGATGTAGAAAAAACAATACAAACGTTAGTTTCCATAGATATGAAATATCTCATAGGCGGAATAGGTTTATGGTTGATTAGTGGATTTTTACGAGTTATTCGATGGCATTTTTTCCTAAAAGGAATTACAACCAAAATTCCATTTATTCGTAGTTCGTTGTATTTTCTCTCTGGTTTTGCTTTTTTGCTTTCGCCAGCTAGGGTTGGAGAAATATTGAGATCGCCTCTTATAAAAAGAGATTACAATATTCCAATTTCAAAAACAGCGCCCATTGTACTAGTTGAGAGGTTTTATGATTTATTGGGAGTCACCATAATTATTGTTATAGGATTATTCTTTACAAAAATAGACAAATCTGTGGTTCTTATTCCTTTAGGGATTATTG
>JBOGRE010000167.1:0-8421 GCA_050749345.1 Nitrosarchaeum sp.
CTGAAACATAATGGGTTTATGATGGTAATGCCATTGCCTACAGCAATTCATGTACTCAAATCTCACTTGCCCCCCTACATACCTTGGATGTGGGCAATTAATGGAGCCTTTTCTGTATTAGGTGCAGTCTTGTCAGTAGTTATTGGAATACTTTATGGAGCTTCATATGCAATGGGTATGGGTATTTTGATTTACTTGGCAGCATTAGGTATTGCTCTAGGCTGGAAGAAACAAACTATACAAATTCGTCTATAACGTATTTGACGTTAATTTTTAGTACCAAAGAGTAAAAGCTTAGAAGAACTTATGAGTCTTGTACATAGAAAAAAAGAAAATGAACCTCAGATACAAAATTCTAATTGTATCATTTGTTGTAGGAATTTTGATACTATCTGTATTTGTAGTCATGTATCCCCCAGAAAAAAATTATAGACAGAATTATGATTATGCAGAACCAAAAGTTTCCACAGAAGAATTGCTTCTTGATTTAGGAGAAGAAGGTGAATTCTATCTAAAATATTGGTTGAAAGGGGCAAAATTGCAATCAATTACTAAAGATCCGTTAATGGAATCACTAAATGTTGAACTTACTGATTCAAAAAATGATGGATATTTTGAGATTACAATCCCAAGGAATTTACTTGATGCAAAAATTGGAGACAGTGATGACACCTTCGTGGTCATCGCGGACAAATATGAAGTGCCATATACTGAAATCACTAATGACTTTGAAAGAACAGTACGTGTCGAATTTAATGAGGGTACCAAATTAATTAAGATAATTGCGACTTTGCCTCTTTCTTCTGAATCAGAACTTAAGTTTGAACCCCCAGATACTAATTCTGAGCTTGGAACACCACCTTTGCAAATAAAAGTAGTTGGAGAAAACCAAGTGAGGCGTGGCACAACCCATTCTATAGAAATTCAGGTAGTCAGAGGTTCAAGCCCTATTGAAGGTGCTCGAGTGTTTATTGACATAGAGGATTATGGGGAGGATATCATAAAAGAATTTGATGGATATACTGATTCACAGGGATACTTTGTATTTTCTTGGGAAATTCCACAAACCTTTGATGATGTAGAAACGCTGTTGGCATTTATTGATGTTACAGATGGAATATCGTCTAAAACAGAATTATTCAAGTTTCAGGTATACTGTTTGCCTGGTGAAAAAAATTGCAAAGCAAAAGGAAATTAACAATTGTCTATGCCCAAAAATAAAATGCTGGGGTCTAGATAAGGCGATTTGGTTTGACTATAAATGAAAGTTATAGCTAAAACTGTAATTAGGAATTAAATCATCTTGATCGGTTAGAATGATAAAATAACGGGATTTCACATGACACATTAGTTTGATTTTAGATTGGTTATCTAAAGATGGCAAATTATTAATTTTGGCAAGAATTGTCAGAACATTTTCGTATGGTTTTTTGAGCATAATACTTGCCATCTACCTAAACTTAATTGGATTTGATGAAATACTAATTGGACTTATCTTATCAGCGACACTTGCAAACAGTGTAATCTTTAATCTATTTTCAAGTTTTTTTGCAGACAGAATTGGAAGAAAAAAGGTTTTGATAATATATGCTGCGTTAATGTCAGTTTCGGGAAGTGTCTTCTTACTAACAGATAACTACACAGCATTAATCATCGCTGCCTTCATGGGAACAATTAATGTAACAGGTTCAGAAACTGGTGCGTTTTTGTCTTTGGAGCAGGCTATATTGCCACAGACAGTAAAGATTGCTAAAAAAAGAAACACGATTTTTGCCCTTTACAACATGGTTGGAACTTTTGCAATGTCTGGTGGCATATTGTTATCAGCTTTACCACAAATCATACACGCCAACTTTGAATTTTCAATGATCGATTCATTTAAGCCACTATTTTTAATCTATATTGGAGCTGGAATTACAGTTGTTATAATCTACTTTTTCTTGTCAAAACAAATAGAAGTTACCCGAACAAATGTTTCAAAAAAGTCATTTTCGTCTAATTTATCTCCAAAATCAAAGAAAATCATAGCTAAACTATCCTCTTTATTTGCTCTTGATTCGTTTGCAGGAGGATTTGTAATACAAAGTATAGTATCATTTTGGTTTTTCACAAAGTTTGGAATTGATCTTACCACATTATCTATTATCTTTTCAGTAGCAGGAGTACTCACCGCAATCTCGTTCTTCTTTGCAGCAAAGATTGCAGACAGGATAGGATTGATAAACACTATGGTTTTTACTCATATTCCCTCAAACATTTTGTTAATTTTAGTTGCAATAGCACCAACCTTTCTAGTTGCAATGTCGCTGTATTTGGCAAGAATGAGTTTATCTCAGATGGATGTGCCAACGAGACAGGCATACATTATTTCTGTTGTTAAGGAAAATGAAAGGACCGCCGCTGCTGGAATCACAAACACTTCACGAAATATTGCTCAAGCTATTAGTCCGTCTATTACTGGTGCAATAATCCATTCACTGTGGTTTTCTGCACCATTTGTGATTGGAGGATTGTTGAAGATAGCTTATGATCTTGGAATCTTTGTAAACTTTAGGAAGATAAAACCAGCTGATGAGGTTAACAAAATGTAATTCAATTTTTAGAATCAAATCCTCAAAACGACAATCTCCAAAAAGCTAAAGTAATTTTACCAGATGGTACACATGCAAATGTGATTACCCCCAGCTCAAAGAATATTGGTTTTTTAACCTTGATGAATCTTTTCGGTTAAAAAATGGAAAGTGAATTAAAAAATGATTTAATTTAAGACTTGGTTAAACCCAACTTTTTTCTTTAATACTTGGCAACGTTTTTGCCTTCAGCATGTAGAAAATCGCTGAACCAATGCAAATAGATGAATACGTTCCGCAAATTAGACCAAATAAAATTGCTAAAGAGAACATCTGAAGTGGCTCCGCTCCAAATATGTACACGCATGCTGATGCAATGGCAACTGTTAACATCGTATTAATAGAACGAGTCATCATCTGCCAGATGCTTTGATTAATCAGCTTTGAAAGCTGGTTTCTATCACTTATCTGGGATTGTTTTAGATTTTCATTTATTCTATCAAAAACCACAATTGAATTATACGTAGAAAATCCGAGAACCGTCAGTATTGCTGCAATAAACGTCACATCAACCTCAAATTTGAATATCGCAAACATTGCTATTACAAAAAGACCAGAATTTAGGACGGAAATTATTGTTGCAAATGCATATCTCCAAGAAAACTTTATTGTGACAAACGCAATTATTGCAGCAATGGCAATCAAAATAACATAGACTGCCTTTGTTGCAAGTTCACTAGCTACCGCTGGATCAGATGTATTTTCCTCATATTGTACACTGTCATAATTTTCTTTAAAGGTATCAATTATAGTCTTAACCTCATCTGAATCCAGCACATCATCAAATCTTGCAGCAATCTGATTGTCATTGATTCCTCCAACTGTTACAGTTGCGGGCTCTATGCCAGCATCGTCTTCCATAATCAAGGTAGCCTCTTCTTGTGTTATTGGTTCATCAAGAGTGATATCAAGTGCGGTTCCTGCCTTGAAATCGATATCATAGTTCAAAGGAGTTGTGTAAAACATTACTGCACCAATTGCAATTATGGCTGCAGATATTGCAAAGAACTTGTATCTATGATCTACAAAGCCAAATCTTGTCGTTTCTTCTTGGATTGGTTTTATCTTGATTCCAAAAAAACCTGGATTTGTTACAACGTTGCTTTTTACTAACATTCCTAATACTATACGCGACAAAAACACGTTAGTAGCAATACTGACTATGATGCTCAAAATCAAGGTGAATGAAAATCCGCGAATCGGTCCTATTCCTGCAAAAAATAAAACAATTGCAGCTATAAGCGTGGTAATATTAGAATACATTATGGTATGAAATGCATTGTGTTCCCCGTCTTTGAGTGCCACTGTAATTGATTTTCCCTTGCGGATTTCTTCTTTTATTCTTTCATATGCTATGATGTTTGCATCAACTGCTATTCCCATTCCAAGTACAAATGTAATTACAGCTGCCAATGACAGAGTTGCATTAAACAGGTTGAAGACTAAAAGCAATGACCACAGATAACAGATTACAGTAAAACATGCAATGAACCCAACGCCCCTGTAAAATATTGTCATGAATGCAAAAATCAGAACTAGTGCTATTATGCCAGCATGGAAGGTCTCTTTGAGTGCCTCCCTTCCCAATACCCCGCCTACCGTATACGAATACTTTTCCGTAAGCTTGAGAGGCAGATTATCAGCAGCATTCAAAATCTGTCTTGCTTTCTGTGTGTCTGATACCCCTGCAAGCTGTACCCTTATCTCATGATCCCCTTCTATGATAATTTGCGGCTCTGAAATTCCCAAGGAATTGGCACGCTCTTGGAGTATGTTTGCTGTCTTTATGAGCAAATCTCTGTCTACTGGCTCACCATAAGGTGATTCAGCAGTATACAGAATCTCATATCCACCCGTAAACTCTAGTCCAATATTGGTATGAGATATGAGGTAAGGTGACGTGTATGCCATTATTGCAGAAAAACTACCTATTACTAGGACAAAAGCTACAAGATACTTTGGAATCATTTATTATGTTTTTCAATTTATTTTTGCTAATAACTAGTCTGATGCACTAAGCTAATTGTAATACACATTCTATGATCTTTGTGGTATCACTTGTTACCTGATTTAGCTGATTGTATCAGAGTTGTAATATACGTTCCTCGTTAAAATATTCTATGAGGTGAGAAAAATATCAAGTGAGAAAATTAATTATGCAATATTCTTTGTTATAGCAGTAGTAATTGTATCTGGTGCAATATACATTGAAAAGCCTGCGTCATTAGCTAGTGCGATCCCATTCGAAAGCGCAGAAGAAGGTCCAGAAGGTGACGGAGATGGAGAAACTAACGATGACAATGTAGACACAGCACAACAAACTACACAAGAAGGTCCAGAAGGTGACGGAGATGGAGAAACTAACGATGATTAGAATCTATCATTCTTTTTTATTTTAATTTAGAATCTAACTTTTCTTTGTTACACTAGATGAAGTATCTATAAGAGTATAGATAAGACTGTTTCATAAGACTCTAAAAATGATAATAAAAATATATTGTAAAATTATTAATTAATTTTTAACAACGTGTATAATGGTGTCTGGAAAAACACCATTATACAGGGATAGGTTGGTCTTGCTTTTGATTATTCGATTGTAATTCACCTCGTATTATAATTACATTATTTTGCATATAACTTCTGAGAGACAAACAGCTAAATCATTTTTGTATTGTCCAAACGTTTGATGAAGGTATGAGAATTTAACCAACATACTAGTTAAATTGAATATTGTTTGCATTATGCAAGAGAGAAAGTTGTTTGAATCAATTCCATTGTATAAAAACACTTGCTATGGAATCTTTCTAGAGTCCTAGTCCCACATCGAGGACACATTTCCTGGATTACATCTCTACATTCTGAACACAGTGAGCAATTTATCAAACCTGTGCCACACTTTCTACAAGATTCATCAGGCATGTCTTTCACGATGGATGTATTTGATTACAGTATTTGACAATTGAGATACACTTGCCTAAGTGAAAATTTGTTTTTTAAAAAATTAATCAGAGGTTTTCTTCTTTATAACAATCGCAAAGAAAAATAACAAAAGAATTCCTAGAGTTATTAGAGATGAGATTAAATCTAAACTTTCGTCCTCTGCATAATCAAAAACATCATCTAAATATCCTACAAACAACTGTACTGCAAATAATGCAAAGGCCACTGCTGCATATTTCAATCTTCTAATCCGATTGTTCTTGTATGCAGTAATTGCTAGGGCAAATAGAATGATCGAAAATACAATTATGACTAGCTCAACTATGCTACTTGGTTCCGGCGCCTCAATCTCAAGGAATGTGTTTAAAAAAGTCACTTTTCATCCTCCCGTGCCATAGAAATAAACATCTCAGATAATGTGTTGCTCCATCTATTCCAAATTCCTACCTGATAATTCTTCATTAAATGCACAATGATTTTTGGATCTTCAAGAAGAACATATCTTTTGAACTTTCCATCCCTGATTTCGCTTATCAATCCTAATTCAATCAATTTTCCCAAATTCAAACTCACAGAAGCTGCAGAGATTTCCAATCTATTTACCAGGTCTGTTTGGGTGGGATTGGATCTTTCAATTATTAACATGAGTAATTCCCTTGCTGTCTCCTGTTTGAGGATCTTTAGAATGGTTTTTTCATTATGCTCAAAGAGGCCTACTGGAAAATAATGCCTGAATAGATTTTGTTTTTCTGAAACTATCTTTCCTTCTCTTTCTAGCAGCTGTAGATGATATTGTACTGTTCCCATCGAGATTTTTAACTCCTTTTTAATCTGCCTGAGATGAGATCCTGGATTCTGTTCAATGAATTGTAATACTCGTATGGTATTACTGTTCTCAACATCATTCACACCACACCAGCCTACTTTGTAGTGGGCAAAATAAACAACTCATCTAAAACTTTCAACTCCTAAGCAAATAATGACTGTAAGGATATAACCGTTCTAGTGCATTAGGCTAAGTGACTGATATTTTTTCATATTTTTTATTCTTAGATACAAAAATACACTTAGCTTAATGTCTCTCAAAGGTAATAAGCAAAATGAAGAACTTTATTTTGTGAACCAAAAATTAAGAAAACAAAAATTGGCTATCCTTGCTGCAGGGATAGCAGCAGTAGTAGCTGGATCATCAGTCTTTGGTATCTCGTATGCAGCAAATTCCAATGAACAATATACTGCTGGCATCGAGCCAAAGACTGCTGCAAATATAGCCATCCAATATATTTCTGCACAGCCATCAAATTTGGTCAAAGTAGATCTTGACAAGGAAAGTGGAATCTATGTGTATTCAGTCGAGATAATAAAAGGTGACCAGGAGTTTGATGTAAAGGTGGATCCTCAAACTGGTGAAGTCAAAAAAGTAGAACAAGAACTATACAATCCATCTGATCCTGATTACGAATCAGATGATGACGAAGAAACTTTTGATGACTAACTAATATTTTTTTTTACAAAAAATAATTTAAATAAAAATTTTTGTTTATTTCGCTCAAAATATACAACTAGATAATTAATGAGAATTTTTCAAAATAATAACAAATTAACCTTTGTTCAGTTAGGCGAGTGTCTCACATTTGTTATTAATTACAAAACAAATTACATTATCATGAAAACAAAATTAATTTCAAAAGAATTTGTAAGGCAATATGCGCCAAAAGAAAATCTGGTGACAAGTGAACCAGTAAAAAGCATACAAAAACTTGTAAATAGACACAACAAACCTACCAGAGATTCATCGTCCCATATGGAAGATATTTTAACGAAAATAATTTCTAAAGCACCACATCCAGACTTTAGGTATTGTTGTCCTTTCTGTGGTGTTCTGGATGTCTTTATCCAAATTGATGAAGAAATGCAAATAATTAAAGTGCACTGCCTTGAATGTAAAAAGGTCTGGATTGAAGAAAAATTTGTACGAGTGGAGGCTGCAAAACAATGTCTGTGTTAACTTTTGAAAAATCATTAATCTATGAATCTGTATGCACACAGTTGCTACAAAACACCGCGATTCAGTTTGCTGGATTTGTAAACAAAAAAGGCAGGATAGTTGCAGGTCAAATTGGAAATAAGTTTTTCAAGTTTGAGGATGAAGAAGGGACTGTATTTCTTATGGAGACTGCATTGGAATTTTCAATGAAAAATGAATTCAACAAAAGATTTGGAGTGATAGAATACGTATTCTCAAAGAGAAATTCTGCCAACATAACTTGCATCCCAATTCATGAGAATATTCTAGTAATTATTTCAGAAAGCCATGTTGAACCACAAAAAATACTAGAAAAATACACGTCAATTATTCAAAAAACGCTAGAGGTTGGAAATTAAATGAATCTCTATGATACAAAATTAGTCTATTGTTCGAAATGCGGTAGATCTATTGGAGAAGTAGAACATGACTGTGAAATTAACTCTCTACTGTGTGGAACATGTTCTAAAACAATCCTTTCGCTCAAACTCTCCATGTGTGCATGAACTAAAATTTCATCATTCTGTAGTTCTGCTGTAGTCAAGTAGCATAGTTTATTCTTGATGACAAGAGTAAACTTCTAGACGTGAATTGCAGACCAACAACAGCATTCATCCCAAATACAATTTTGACATTGTTTAGGAGATTTGCTTTCTCTACATTCTGCGGGAAGACAACCACAATCTGCACATTTGATTAGAACCATTTTAGTAATTTTTAGGTTGTTGCTCGTGTTTTAATGTAAAGTGAGGCTCCAGATGATCTTCAACTTGATTGGTTCATGTTCGTTATTTGGTTATAATGTCATTGTTAATGTATTAATGC
>JBOGRE010000168.1:0-5189 GCA_050749345.1 Nitrosarchaeum sp.
CTCAACTTCTATGGATTAGTTTCTCTTTTGTTTTTTCTAAATCCTTAAGTTAGCATAAAACTCTTTGACACAATGACAAACTATGCCCAGTTTCTAAATTATCTAGAGAATTATTCTTTAGACAAAATTAATTGCACCATATCGCAGATAGAACAAATTATTGGTGAATCATTATCTGCTTCTGCCTACAAATATCCTGCTTGGTGGTCAAATAATCCATCATATCCACTAATGAAAGAAATATTAGAAATTGGATGGAGGTCAGGAAATATAAATCTAAAAAATAAAACAATATCATTTTATAAGGATTCTACAATAAAGCAAAATACAAAAAAATCCACACAGAGTCCACTAAACCTGCAAAGTCCGTAGTACAAGCAGAACCACCTAAGAAGATTGCAAAGAAACGACAAAAACCTGTAGACCCTGATGCTAGATATTGTGCATTTTGTGAAAGATCAATGAGACCTGAAAGAGACTTTAGTGTTGCTGCGTTAGTTATTTTGTTATTTTTAGGAATCATTCCAGGAATCATCTATTATTTTCTAAAGTCACCAGTATGTCCAATTTGCAAACATAATCAATGGACAATTCCTCCTGATGAAGATGAACATTCGTGACATTTGATTAAATAAATCAAAAATACCCAACGGTTATCCAAATTTTGTATAAATTTAAGAATTTTCTAAACTTACAACCTCAAAATCCTTAAGTTTTATGCGTGAATTAGAAAATTATTGAAAAAGTTCCTAGTAATATTTGCTTTAATTGTAATTAGCGTCTCAATCACTGTTGTTTCTGCTCAGAGCCAATATCAAATCCCATTATGGGTTAAAGGAGTTGCAGGATACTGGTCAGAAGGCAAGATCACAGATAATGATTTTGGAGAAGCATTATCATTTTTAATAAATAATGAGATGATTAAAGTTCCAAAAATTCAAGAATTACAAAATGAGATCAGTCAACTTAAAACTGAAAATGCTCAGCTAAAAGCAAAACTTGGGTCTACAACTGGAAAAGAAGTTTCGCCCACTAGTAATTCTTCTAAATGTTCAGGATCTGCAAAATGTGTTTCAGAGACGGTAACAAGAATAGTTGATGGAGATACACTATACACAACAAATTATAAAATTCGATTATCACTAACAAATACTCCTGAAGTTAACGAGTCAGGATATTCAACAGCTACTGCATTTACTAGCAAAATGTGTCCTGTTGGAAGTACCATCCTAATTGATCAAGATGATTTACAACTTTATGATACGTATGGAAGATTATTAGCAAATGTATACTGTGATGGAAAATTACTCAATTCCGCATTACTATACAATGGGCATGCAAACATCATGACAGAGTATTGTAGTACCAGTGAGTTTTCAGGTGAGAAATGGGCTAAAGACTTTGGGTGTGGTGTAAAACCTACTTTACCAACACAATCACCAACTAAATCCAGTACCACATCTCAAAGTTCTAGTAAATGTGATCCATCATATCCTGACTTTTGTATTCCTCCATCACCTCCAGATCTAGACTGTAAAGACATTCCACAAAAGAGATTCACAGTATTACAACCAGACCCACATAGGTTTGATGGAGACAAGGATGGAATTGGTTGTGAATCCTAAATCATTATTTTTCTAAAACTTTATGAAATTATACATTATTTCCAAATGTTCCAAAATTCTTAATATCCCGTATTCTTATGGCTGTTAGTGGGAAAAGAGGAAATAAAAGTTAAAACAGATATTAAAGATGAAGATGAGCTTTATGAAATTTACAAAGTGCAAGATTATTTTTCCACAGACGAGCAAGTGTTGTTAGTAGCTAAACAATCAAAATTAAAACCAGGGGGGGCATTGATTTCAGGTGGAAATACAATTTATGCTACAAATAAGAAAATTCTCATAAAAAATCCAACGATGTTAGGATTGAGAGAAAGCATTGAAGAAATTCAATATGATAAGATAACCAGCGTTAAATTAGAAAAGGGAATGTTTTCTTCAACTATTGTTATTCGTTCTCCTGGGCTTAGTGAATTAAATCGACTTTCAAAATCCAGTGGTCTGATTGCTTGGGGAAGAGGCGAAGAAGGACAAATTGATGCATTACCAAAGAAAAAGGCAGAGGAATTAGTTGAAATCATACGAAGGCATATGGAGTTATCAAAGAATTCTAGTAAAAATACTTCAAATGACGAAGAACCTCTAAAAATTCTAAAGATGAGATATGCTAAGGGTGAGATTACTAAAGAAGAATTTGATAAAATCAAAGAAGATTTGCTTTGATTTGAGCCTAAAACTGGTGGGAGTATCAAACCAATTTGACACAACTCATCCCCGGCATATGTGAGACGGTATTATATTGCCTAGTTCATTCTTACAATCTTTGATATTCCATCTTGCTTTGAAATCTGGAAAATATTGTCCACATAAGTTTCCAATTCCTTTTCATGAGACACCAAAATAATTTGCTCCGACTTTAACTCATCTAATACTTCTCGAATCTTTCCTAATTGATTTTTAGAGAATCCATCAGTTGGTTCGTCTAAAATCAATAAATTAGATTTCATTGAATCTGTCTCTTTTCTCATAAGTGAATTCAAAGTCAATCTGTATGCCAATGCAATGCTTGTCTTCTCACCGCCTGACAAAAAGCCGACCTCCTGGTCGTATCCGTCTTGATTTACAATCGGTGTAAAATTCTCATCAATTCTAGACTCTTTGGTTGGGTCCTCAACTAAAATGGAATACCATCTTCTATATGTCTCATTGAAATTTTGCAAAATTGACAATAACACTTGCTTTTCGATTTGGTGAATTGCTGGAACAAAAAATGCTTCTAACCATTCTTTATACTGGGAAACAATCCCAAATCTTGTCTCCCATTTTTTAGACTCGACAATTTTTTTCTGATTTTGTGAAATCTTTTCTTGCTCGTTGTGCAGTTTTTCTTGTGACGCTGCAAAAATACTAGAGATCTGTGTGATTTCTCTTCTTATCAAATTCAACTCTGACTCTTTTTTGGATATTATCTCATCCACATTCTCAAATGATTCTAGTTGCAATTGAATTTGCTTTAATTCGGATTCTCTTTGTGTAATTTCTGATTCTATCTGCTCTATCTCGCCTTGATTTTTTGCAATTAATTTTTCTACTCTTTGTTTTGCCTGAATAATTTGCTTGATTTGCTCTGTTGTGTTTTCATACTGGATTAATCTATCTTTAATTTCTGAAAAATACTCTACTGGATTTTTGCCTTCAAACTTTTTTAAATTCTCAAAATTTTTCATCAACTCCTGGATTTTAGCCTCAATTTGCAACAACTTTGCTGACTTTTCAGCATACTCTACTATTCCTGGAAGAATCTTTTGAATTTGTAAAATTTCTTTATCATATGACTCTATTTTTGAGAGAATCTCTTTTGATTTTGTTTTTGATTCAAAAAATGAATCTGTAATTGTTTTTAATTCTTTAGAAATCACATTTATCTCTTGTTTCTTTTTATCTACCAAATCATGATGATGCTTTTCAGTAATCTCTTGCTTGCAAGTGGGACATGCATTTCCTAGTTGTGTAAACTCGGCAATCTCTTTTCCCAGAGAATTTATCAGCGTCTGCTTTTGTATTTTCTGATCATTTACCTTTTCTAGTTTCTTATCTAGTTCTTCAGAGAATCTCTTTAGTGACTTTTTCTCATTTTCCAAATCTCTTTGCATATTCTCAATTGTATCTATGTCCGAATCTACTTTATCACCCAGTGTGTTTTTTATCTTTGAGATATCATTTGCAATATTTTCTTTTTCTGATTTTATCTTGATCAATTCTTCATTAATTTTCTGATATTTTTTTATTTCTTCTGTTATTTCTTGTACGCTTTTTGTCGTAGTTGGTTTTTTCATCTCTAATAATTTACTTAATTTTTCAGTATTTTGTTCTAATTCTATTTCTGATTCTAAAAATTCTCTTTCTATTCTTTCTATTTGTGATTTTGCATAGTCTATCTTTTCTTGAACGCTTTCTTTTTTTGATTCCAGTTTAGTTTTATCATTGTTTTTTATCTGCAGCTCTTTTAGTTCTATATTTTTGATTCTCTCTTTGTCTTCTAATTCTATTTTTTGTTTTTGTGATTTTACAATATCTGAATTTATCTGAACAAGTAATTTTTCAGATTCACTAATCTGTGATTGCAATTCAGAAATGTTGCTAAACTTTTGCTGCAACACTGCCAATTCCAGGCGAATCTGACTTGCTACCTCTTTTGCATTTGCTTCTGCAGTACTGTAATCTTCAATTCCAAATGCACGTCTGATTGTCCCAAGACGCTTTTTGGAATCTGTTAGTACCTCTTTCATGGCTTCCTGGGGTGTAAATATGGCGTATCGGAATATTCTACTCTCGGCAGTAGGCTCTGCAGGCTCGTTAAACTTGAGAATCTGCAATACACGCTGCTTTAACTCTGAAGGTGATAGCGGCTCTATACCTTCACTAGTTTTGATCCAGGAATTTTTCGGATCCTGGTTTACTCCTATACTCTTTCTTTTCAAAGTGCGTTTAATTTCATATTTATCACCGTCCACTGAAAACTCTAAAATAACATAACCTGTTTCAGATTTTTTTGCCAACAATGATTCTGCTTTTTGAGAACCAAGTCCAAAGAGTGCAAATTCAATTGCCATTAGTATGGTTGATTTTCCTGAACCGATATCGCCTTCAAACAAAGAAATTCCGCGAGGAAACACAATCTCTTCATGAGTGTAACTGCGAATATTTTCAATTACTAGAGAATTAAGAAGCATCTTTATCTAGTCCTAGTATACCAAATGCATTTTCTTTAATCCTGGCATTGTAATCTGCACTTTTTTCATTTTCTAATTTTTGCTGTACCAGTCCTGCAAGCAGTTTTTTTGCCAGCTGCACACCAGATTCACCAACTAGATTTTTTTGCTCAAAGCGTAGCTGCCCAATGTTTTCAAAAAACACATTTGTCTCAATCTCTTCTTTGTTTGCACCTTTTGCCTCTGTAATGGAATACTCTTTTGACGTCAACTGATTTTTGTTTATGTTCACTACCAGTGCTCCCTTTAGATTCAGCTCGTCTCTAATTGCAGAAATATCCACATCTGCTGTTTTTCCTTTAACCATCTCCCCTTGCACTTTGATAATTATTACTTGCTGTGCAGGATCAATGTC
>JBOGRE010000169.1:0-14906 GCA_050749345.1 Nitrosarchaeum sp.
TCTGTAAGTGGAACAGAGTTGTCAAATCCTGGAACCAGTAATGTTAACCAATTTTGTTGCCCGTATGTTTCGTGAACATTGCTTCCATGAAGATCAGGGATTTCACCTCGAAGATAATAATAGAAATGCACATTGCTATTTTGTGTAGGCGATCCTGTTTGTAACCATTTTTCTATGGTACCGTTATTGTAGGCATCAAACATTTCTTTTTTCTTCATTTCCATCCATTGTTCACCCTTGTAATCATAATATTCAGCCCATTTTTGTTTTAGATAATCTAATTGACACCCTCCTGGACAATAAGGTGCTGCGGGCCATTCATTTGGTGATGGAGGTGCAAAAACATTGTTTATTGTTCCAACAGAAAATAACACTCCAATAATAATCAAAAATCTAGTTTTCATTTTCTTTTTCTCTTAATCATAATAAAAACAAACCAAATTGATAAAATGATTCCTACAATCAAAAATAACTTCCAGTAATGTGGAGCATATAGAAAAGCATATTGTTGATCATATGGCGAGAAGCCCTTCATAAGGGAAGTAAATAATGATTCAGAAAAGTTAGGTAGATCTGAACCATGATTTGAAGTAATTTCAAATTCGTTCTCCGTTGTAAATATCCAAAAAAATAATCCTACAGCAATAGTAACTGGAATTCCAATAATTGTCAAAAGTCTAGTTTTCATTTTCTAACAATCCAAAAATCTACTTGAAAATATTATCATATTATTCTACTATAATGTTTAATTGGAATAGAATTGAGGGACTCATACAACCTGATGAAAGACACAGTGGATCACCCACACCAGTAAGTATTGCTTGACCTGAATTATGAGCCGTGTATACACCTTGGGAACCAGAGTATCGGATATTACTGTAATCACTATCTACGACTGTGTTATTGCTAATGTCAATTCTCCAGTTGTAATTACTGTCCAGTTGCACTACAAAACTCTCGCCCTTTTTGATGCTGATCAGTTTGTCATTGTCTGCAGTTGTGATTATTTTATTTTCAAATTTCTCTTCTTGAATAATATCTAAATCTGTTGAGCCCACATTAGTCAGTGGAGAATCAGAAATTGCCCATCCACGTTGAATCAATTTTTGTTTTGTTTCAGGTTTTACACATGCAGACATTTCTCTGTTAGACTTTTTTATTAATTCAAGCCCTTCATTACATTTTATGTCTTGGACTAGTAATCCAGCATATCGCTGCTCATTTGGGGATAACAAATGTGATGTTCCTTGCAATCTTGTAGAATCTGCATCATCTAACATTTGGAAATCAGCATAACTTAGGAATCCAGAGTTTGGGTGGGCATACTTTACTTCAAGTATGTAATCTCCTTTCTTGTCAAACGGATTACCTGTGATCTTACTTGTTACTATTGTGTGACGATCATCTTCTAATGTTACAGGTGACCACTCAGATGCAGTACCAGTAGATTTGTTGATAAATCTAGTTTCAACATGCTCTCCGCCATCCCCATTAATTTGAGTGCGGATTATGGTATATTGAAAAGATTCTCCATACAGTAGTGAATTCTTCTCCAGCTCCACATATTTGATAATCGATGCATCCGTAGGTGTTCCAAAGATAATTAGAATGGGCAGTATTAATGCCAACGGTGAAAGATAAATTATTTTCATAGGCAATTATATAATTTTTAAATTATGTATTTTTAAATCGTTCTACTCTTTTGCAGAAAAGTCTAGTTTTTATTTGATTTTAATTCATTTGCTCAAACCGAATATGGGAAAAAGGATTTGAATTTGTAAATGTGATTTGTCAAACCATTATAGAAAAAATGTAGATACATGTTAGCTATCGGGAGAGATGTCGAAATGATTATTCCCGTTTTATTGTAGTGTCTATTGTCTCTGTAATTTATTATAAAAAATTAAAAAAACACAATACCAAAAACTCCCAAAAAAATTGGGAGGGATTTGGGTTTAACCCCTTCCAGGTGCAGCATATCGTCCTCCTTTACCTTTCACAAAGAATGCTGTTGCAATTCCACCAAATACGCCTGCAGATACAATCGATGCACCTATTGCACCATCTAATGCTAAGATTGGCGTTCCTGAACCTAATCCCCGATTTTCATTTGCTTTTACTACTCTTTCTTGGGATAGCTTGAGTACTTCCTCAAGAGTGTAGGATCCTGTTTGACCTTTTTGACCAACATTTCCTAAATATGGTGCAAACTCGGCATACACCATACTCGTTCCAGGAATTAACAAAATTGCAGTCACAGTTCCTACAATTATTGTGGATGTTTTTTTGTTCATGTTATAACATACGTCAATTTTGATTATAACGTTTGATGAAATTATTATTTTACTAATACTTACATACTAGATTGCTGTATTATAGATCACCTATGTTTGATAAAAATTCCATAACAGGCAATGCTGTGAATGTTTTTTCTATAGACGATGTAAAGATGAAAGTTTTGGCAAATATTATCTCAAATAAATCAAGTGTAACTATTTTGAATGTATTATTTAACAATGAGATGACTGCAAATGAGATTGCTCAGAAAACAAATATGTCATTGCAACTTGTAAAACACTATTTGGTCAAAATGCAACAGATTGACCTAATACATGTTTCAAAAACTGAAAAAAATTCAAAAGCACGAAACATGAACTATTACAAAACATCAAAACTTGCAATTATAATTACACCTTCAAAGATCACTGAGAAAACCAAGCAAAGCAAATCATTAGTGCGTTCATTTCATTCCATTTCTAGGTTTTTGGAAATAGGAATAGTTTCTGCAATAGCTGCACTATCATTAATAGTAGTATCTTCTGAAAGCAGTTTGCTCAACCCTATCAAGAGTTGGTATTCAAAATTTAGTTTACCTATAGAAATTTCTGGAACAGGTATTGCTAATTCGGTGGATGAATCATTGTATCTAGCAAAAACAAAAGTAGAGTCAGTAGTTTCAAATCCTGGGGCAGGTTCAGGAACTCCTTATTTTGATCCATATGCTAGCGTATTGAATTTAATGAGTACTGATTTTACAATTACAATGCTAATACTTGCAGGAATTAGTGCTGTCATATCATTTGCTGTTTTTAATAACCTTGTCAAGACATTACAAAAAAATACTCCAACACAGAATTCATTTCAGAAAATAAAAATATCATAAATTAGATGAAAAAAGTCTAGTTTTCATTTTCTTTTTCTCTAAATTAGAGTCATAAAGGATTCTAGTCTTTTGTAAGATAACGACTGTTTGTACAATCAAAGAAAACTTTTGATCATATTACTTGCCAACTTCAAACTCCACATCAACAATTACGGATGCTTCGTTTATTTGGTTTGAATCATAAAATGGCGTTCTCAGCATAACACCGTGGGAATATACGGGAGTATTTCCATACTGATTGCCAATTGTGCTTGACTTTACCTCGATTGATTTTATTCCCTTAATTTCTAAATTCATTGGAGAGATAATTTCTAATGCATGTTCTTTTGCATTTTCAATTGCCTTTTGTGTAAGATCTTTTCTAATTGATTCTAATGATTCGGGTGAATAAGTCAACGCGAAATTCTCAAAGTTTGCTCCAGAGCCTTTTATTGCTTTAAGAACTGATTCTAAATTGTCATAGTCAACATCAATGAAAAGCTGAGTTTGAGATGTGAAAACATTTGACATCGATGATGGCCAATAAGTGGGATTAAAGGAGACGGTTCCCTGTTTAGTATTCTTGTCTTCAAGCTGGTATTCAGATAATTTGGTGTTTAGTGCGTCAAGTTTTTCTTGGTAAACTGGAATGGTCTTATCTAAATTATCTGGAGGAAGATCAATAACAGCAGTAAGACTTGCTTGGTAAAGATATTCTATAGGCTTTGCATCTATTTTAGAGTCACCCTCAATGACGGTAATTTTTCCGGTCATCCATGGATGCACTAAGCAAGAGTAATCGTACTCGCCTACTGTGTCAAAAAGAAATGAGAAAGTTGAACCAGACACAAAGAGACCACTATCAAATAATCCATCAGGACCATCAGAAGGATTACCAGAAGTTACAGTGTGTGCTGAAGTATCAAGATTTTCCCATGCTAGTGTCTGTCCTACATTTACAACCTTGTTGTATGGAAGAAAACAAGACTCGTTAGATTCACAGCCAGGAGTAGATGAACCTGAAGGTATGGTCACCATAAGGTTTGTCTCTACATCTGACTTTGGTACCTTTTGAATCTGCAGATTATTCACCCAGAATCCTTGCTCTGTGATTATCTTTGTCACAGTGGATATATTTTCAATTTTAGTTTTTATTGGAATTTCTACATGTGCAGAAATAGATGACATGTCAGGAGAATTATTAGACCATTGTGGATTGTAGTATGTGTATCCAGTAGTTATTGATGCGTTTTCTTTTCCAAGTGCATTATTAATAGAGTTGATTACTTTGTCAACCTGTTCTTTTCGTTGTTCTTCAAGAGTATTTAGATCAGTGGGCTTTGTCATAATATTTACAGATAGCCTTGTACCATCTCTTGGAATAGATGCAGTGCTTTCTCCAGATATCTTAACTGTGGTTGGGCCTGATGTTGAGATCATTTTCTCAGAAATGTCTTGCAAGGAAGATTGTGAAACTGTGGTAGTCAATGTGATTGAAGACAATGCAATTATGGCAGAAATACTAGCAATTAGGACAAATTTTTTATTAAATTGAATCATCAGATAGTTGATCGTTTTTCAGATAGGCTAATAACATTTACGAAGAATTAATCACATTCCAACAACAGTATCATAATTTTATTTGGAAAATTACTGAAAAATAAAAAAGACTAGTAGTTTGAAACATATGCGTATCCTGACTTTGTATTATGCAGGTATCCATATGACGAACTTCCTAGATCCATTATAATATCACCTGAAATTGACGCTGTGGCAGTTGCTGCTCTATCAGTTCCGACGTAATGGCCGCTGTATGAATAGCTACCAGAGCGATAGTTATAATGACCATTGCCAGTGGAATATTCTCCATCACCAATCCAGTTTGCATGAATGTTTATTGATTTTGCAGAGTCAGCCATGTAATCATAGCCGTTAATGGTAGTATCAAGTGTGGCACTACCTAGTCTTCCAGAGTTTTGAAATATTGAGGGAGATGATTCTGTATATCCAAAGAACGACTTTAATGGAATAAACTCATTCCAGCAGTATGTGATTCCATCCCATTCCTGGCATATCTCGTTTCCTATAGTATATTGATAGATTCCGACATATGATCCAGAACCTGTATACTTGTCTGATTTTTCTTGTGTAGAGTATTCACTTGCAAAGACATAGACATCTGTGTATACTTCGTTTTGCTCAGAATGCCAGTATGAATCTGCAGAAATTCCTTTGTACTTTATGTTTGTAGAAAATGGCTGTGCAGATGCAGTCTGTGCTGCAAATAATACTAGTACTGCAATAACTGTGATTGTTGCAGATTTTGAAATATTATTCATAAATTGTGATTAAAAATGATAATTTATGAAAACAAGACAACTATTTTTCACATATGGTGAAAATAATCCACCCAGTATGAGATGTTAATTTTTGAATTAATGTAAGAATCTTTTTTAGAATCACTACCTGTCTGGATAGAATTAGTGCAAAATCTACCAACCCAACTATATTCCCAGCATTTTAACATTGGGGTATAGACAGAGGTCGAGAAATGTCTCTAATTATGTCAGTATGAAAAGATGGAAATGAAGAATTCAAAAACGTCAGACTACCACATAATGAGCAATCTGAAAAAGGTGAATTGGACAGAGATAAAATTACAATTTTGTAAATGACTATCAGGATGATTTAGGGCAAAATCATAATTTTTATCATATCTTTGAATCAAATGGATGATTCTTGTCTCTGCCCCAGCACTTCAATATGGGTTATCAAATAATTGTTTGTTTAAATAAGAAAATCATATTAAAAAAATATTGGGTTTAAGAGAAATCAAATTAGAAGAAGAATATCGTTCAGATAGAAACAACATTGTAACAGACTTTTTCTTTCCATGTCTAAGTAATTGTATAGAATATGATAGATGTGTTGATTTTTTGTCTATTCGAGGTTTAGCTGGCATAGTTATGGGTTTTGATAATTTTACAGTAGGCAAGGCAAAATTAAGAATGATTACAGGTAATAGATTTAAAATAGCAGATTTGAATATATTAATAAAACTTTTTTCAGAAAAATACACCAAACGCTTTGACGGAAAATTGATCAGAAATAACAAAATCCAGAAACTACAGGATTTCATAAATAATGGTCAGATAGAATTAAAAATCGCAATAACAAATTCTGAGGAGATTTCAAATTTATTCTCAGAAAGAATAGGAATATTCAAAGATGAAAATGATGAGGCTGTTGCGTTTACTGGAACGTCATCATCTCTTTCTATTCAAACAAGAGATTTTGAATCAGTGGATGTATTTACATCATGGAATGATAAATCAAGAGTTCAAAGAAAGATAAAAGATTTTGAAGATTTATGGGAAGACAAAACAAAGTATGTCAAAGTTTATGATTTTATGTATGCAGAAAAAAATAACCTTTTAAAATATTCATCAGAATGGGCATTCAACATTTAAAGTTGTGACAATTCTTCCAGCCCTGTTTTGTTTTCATAAAAATTCATTTTATTAATTTTATAATAGATTACTTCTCCACGCCTTTCAATTACTGCTATTATAGGTTCTTTTCCCATTTGTGTGATCTGTTCAATTTTTTTCTGAAGAGCACCCATCTTCTCTTGTTGACCTTCATTGAGATCAAAAATTAAAAATTTTGCACCTTTTTCACCAAATTGCCCTCTTTCATATACTCGAAAATCAGAACCAAACCCGAATCCATCTTTTACTACATATCCTCTAGTTTTCAAATCTCTGTAGATCAAAAATTTTGTAAGAGTTTCAGAATCATTTTTTTGACAGATACTCATTAAATCATTAAAATTAATCTGTTTTTTGCCCTTATGTAGAATTAATTTATCAGCATATACCAAATAAAGAGATTCAAACGACTTTAAGAATAATTTTTCTTTTTCAAGTTCACCATATCCTTTGAGTTGAAGTTCATGAATCATTTCTTTATTTGAGATACAAGTTTGATCTGAGACCCATTCACCTTTCACTAAAGGAGTTTCTTCCATAATGATGAGAAAATCATGGTTTTCCATATAAGCATTGGAGAATACGAGTATGTGTTGTCTAACCGTTAAAATATGGGCATTCTGGTTCGAGATTATCATGCATGGTGCTAATTATAGAGTAGGAAAGGGACAGCCATTTTGTAGAAAAGAATTCATTAAAGGTAACCCACAGATAAAAATCGCAAAATTCCAAGGAGGAAAAAGAGCAAGTTATGATTACTGTATTCAATTACTCACAAACGAAAAAGTTCAGATCAGACATATGGCCATAGAGTCTGCAAGATTAGCAGCAAATAAAACACTTGAACAAACAACTGGAGAAACAGGATATTTCTCCAGACTCAGAATTTATCCTCATGTTCTTCTTAGAGAAAATAAAATGGTTGCAACTGCTGGTGCAGATAGAATTTCAGAAGGAATGAGAAGAGCTTGGGGAAAGGCTACTAGTTTAGGTGCCAGAGTAAAACACGGACAATGTATTATGGAGTTTTATGTTAATGCACCACATCTAGAAAAAGCAAAAAATGCTATCAAAAGTTCGGGGGTAAAACTACCAGGAAAGGTAACAGTCAAAGTTATCCCTTGGGAACAAAAAATGTCACCATAAATCTTCTAGATCAGATTTCTTACTTTTAACAAATTCTAAAAACTCTGCAAATTCAAATTTTGTTGGTTCTCTGTTTAGAATTCTTTTTGATTGATAATAAAAGGCGTTGTAGAGTCTTCCAACAACAATTCCAAGTGCAAAGGATTTAGAATCATCAATATTTGACAGTAATTGAATAAGTTGTCGTATTTCCTCTTTGTTTGAAATAGTCTCATGAATTTTTTGCTTGATTTTTTCCATCAATATTTCATCCATAGTTTATCTTGGGTGTAATAGTTAAAAACAGTTTAATATCCAAATTCATTCCCTAGGATTGTTGCAGTTATAGTACAGTTTGGTTAATATTCGAGCTTGCCAAGTTCGTGACCCGGGTTCAAATCCCGGTAACTGCACCATTTACCTTTAATTATTTTATTTTAATCCACGTTCTATAATCTCTAATGCATTTTCAGCTTTTTCAGGTCTAGGTAGCTGAATCATAAAGACATTATCTCTTCCATAATGAGATTTTGGTGATGAAAGTGCAAGCATTGAAGTTTTTGCAAGAGATTGAAAAAAGAACAGATCTTTGTTTGCATTGATCAATAGTTTTTCAACAAGTCCATCTTGAGAAAAAGTTAAAACAATTTCCACAAAAACATGCCCCAATCCATCTTGCAAGATATTAAGATCAGTGTTAATCCCAAGAGGCTTGCCAGCAACTTTAGATATTATTTCATCATATTTTCTTTCATCTAAAATTATGCATGGGATGTCTTTGCCATCAAAATCAAATGTAGTTACACCATTATGTACTTGTTCAGATAATTTTTTGAGCTCATCAGACATTTTTCTTTTCTAACATTGGAACTACTTTATCACTTGCCTTTATCATAAATGGTGAAAGAAATGCAGTGATAATAGAAATTACACCAACTAGTGGGAACAAAAATGCACTTACCGCACCAATATCAACACCAGTTTTTATTATGACAATTGAAAATTCGCCTCTAGGAGCAGCTAAGGTAAATGCAGAACGAAGGGCTTTGTCACGTTTTTGACGGAATAAAAAGTTGCCAAGCATATTACCACCAAATTTCATGCCAATTGCAACCGCAATTAGTGCAATAGCCATAAAAATGTAATTTTGAAGTTGGGATACATCCATCAATGCACCAATTGAGACAAAGAATATAGCTACAAACATATCTTTGATGGGACTTGCCAAGAGTTTAGAAACTTCAGATGATTTGGATTCAGCAACTAGGACACCTGCAAGAAACGCACCTATAGCAACTGACAATCCAACAATATTTGCCAATAGTGCATAGCCAAAACATACTCCTAGAACACTCAATAATAAAATTTCATGATGTTCAGATGCAGCAACTCTATCAATTAAGGGCGTGATAATTCTTGTTCCAATGGTGAATGTGCCAACGATCAAACCAGTTGCAACAATGACTATAATTAAAATAGATTCGATAGATACGGTTCCAACTAAAGCAATTGATTGTAAGGAAGAAATTAAAATGACAGCGATTACATCTTCTACAATTAATATTCCTAATACAAGAATTGTTGATTCTCTTTTTATTCGTCCCATTTCTTCTAAAATTTTTACAATAACAGCAGTACTAGAAATTGAAAGTGCTGCAGCAATAAATAATGAATCCATAGAATTAAGGCCAAATGAACTGGCAGTATAAAAAATTGCGCCTAATGTTGTGAACAAACCAATAGTACCTACACCAATGGCTATTCTTCCAATACTTTTGATTTTTGCATAAGGGAATTCAATTCCAATTACAAAAAGAAGTAAGATAACACCTATTTCAGAAAATAGATTCAATGCAGACATATCAGTTAAAATTCCTACGCCTTTCAACATATCAGAAGGATGACTTCCTGGAGGAAGTATCCAAGACCAAAGAGGAGATAGAGGCCCTAACAGCATACCTGCAAAAAGATACCCAATGATCAAAGGTTGTTTTATTTTAAAGAATGCAAGAGTTACAATGGAGCCAATAATCATGATAAAAGCTAAATCAGTAACAAATGAAGTGTGAGGAATATGAGTAATCTGATCAATAAAACTAGTTCCAATTTTATTCAAAAAAGTAGGAATTCCAGATAAGTCAATTTGAAGTACAGGGTTATCCACGGTATCGTTTAACAAATTTGTTTAAAAACAGTTGCACGCAAATTTGACAAACAAAAATTAATTTTTTAATTTAACATAACTTTCATGTGAATTATTATGTTTTTAACCTCTTTATGCCTAGATGTCATTAATCAAATTGCAGAATGATGAGTAGGTCAGCTGAAAATAATGTAGAGAAACGACCTGGGGTATCTGACTGCATAATCGGTAACGTCATAATTACCTAAATATTAATAGTACGGTACCATACCGTACTATATGATTCAATGTGAATATTGTCCAAGAGGATTTATTGACACAGCAAACGGGCTAGCTGAAAAGACCTTTCATGAGTTACTTCATGAGCCAGAAGTTGTCAACAAGTAACTCTTTACATTTTTTATTTTACACCTAACTTTTTTATCATCATATTTTATTGTTAATAGATATGGCTACCAAGGAAGCAAAAAAATCAGACAAAACAAAAAAAATCATAAAACGTGAACCTACACCCTCAGCAATACTAAAGAAGGTAGCATCAGTAACAGATTCCAGTAAGGCATTACAAAAAGAGATCAAAGTAATGTCAAAGATTTTTGGCGATAATCAGAAGGTCCTTGTGTCTATGAAAGAAATGATTGATACTTTGACTTTGACATTAGAAAATATACAAAAACAATCAAAGCAAATAAACATTCTAGAAGACGACACACAGAAACTTTATGCAGGATTAAACCAGGTAAGAACACAATCAAACATAGTTGCAAAAATTAATGATCAAACTGTAAGACTTCAAGAAGAAGTAAACAAAATAAATGAATTGCAAAAATCATCTCCAAAGACTCAGGAATTATCACATCAAGTAGAAGATAGCATGAATTCCATGAGAAACAATTCACAAATGATAATAAAAATAGCACAAAGAGTAGATGAGGTAAGAGATGATCTTAGAAAAGTATCTGGAAAAACAGATTCATTTTTGGACATAGGTAAAGATATCGACAATCTAAAAAATAGTGTTGAAGGAATAATCAAAAAAACAGACAATATTGAAGTGAGCTCTCAGGTGATTTCTAGCTTAAATCAAGAACTTGGAAAAATTAAAGATGAGGTAAATTCATCATCAAAACTAAGATTAGAATTAGATGCAATAAAAATTGCAATTGACGCAGTTGCTGGAAAAGCATCAAAAATTGATTCTTTAGGAGGAGTCATAGAGGGATTAAAGCAACAGTTTGCCACAATTGCTGCAAATGCAAATTCTACATCAAATTTGAGTATGAATTCAATTAAAGGAATTTCCGGAAAAATAGATAAAATTGAAACTGAGATAAACGCATTAGCGCATAGAGCAGATTCTACGGCATTTGTAGGAGAGGGATTAAAATCAGTCCAAGATGATTTTTCAAATTTCAAAAAGAATGTTTTTGAGAAGACAGACAACATAGAACAAAAAATTTCTTCAGTATCAGATATTTTAAAACGACAAGATGCATCTGCAACAGAATTCCATAGAAAATCAGATAAAATATTTGAAGAAATGCAATCAGTCAAAAATGTTACAAGCAAGACATCTAAAGAATCATCAAAAGAGATAATGGCATTGTTGAAGTTATCAGAATATCAATCAAAGATCAGAATGCATGCAGAATCAAAGTATGGAGATGCAAAGGATCTTGAGAACATGACATCACAAACAGTAGAGATTGTGAATTTATTTGACAGATTATCAATAGAAGCAGGGGAGAAAATTCCACTGCCACATGAAGTCAGACAATGGGCAATTAGCAAAATTTTGGATTGTGCAGACAAATGGGAGATTAGATTTAGTGATATCTTTGCAATTTTGATAAACACAATTGGTAAAGAATTACTAAAAGAATCAATTAGAATTCAGCAGATCAGAGACATTTATGGAATTAGAGCCGTAGATGAAGTAAGAAATGAGTTAAATATTTCCTAAACGCCAGTTGCTTCATCAAAGGCAGTTAGTTGATCTTTCTTTCGTTTCAGAACTGTAAATATTCCTAAAATTGCAGCTATCCACATAGTACTGAATATGATATTAGATACACTCACAAACATGTATGGAGTGGCATCCATAATATTTTGACGAAGTGCCAAAGAGCGTTCACCGATGTTAGTCATACCTGTATGAAATGCAGCACTGTCTTCTGAAACTCCTGAAATAGTTTCTACATTTACAATCATATTATCAACATCACGTTCTATTCGAAGAAAGCTTGTAGATTCCGTTGGAAACACCCAAACTGGATTTTTACTTTCAGGTAATTTTTCCATAACAATTGCTAAATCTTGTTTAATTGCAATCAAGTGTGTTTTAATCTCAGCGGGATCAGCTGAACCGATTATGGCATCTAGATTTCCACGTATTCTATCAAGAGGGTAGACATCAGCATGATATCCATTGATTGCCATAAATCCCCCAAAAATAATAATTGCAACTACTCCAACCATCGCAAGTTGATATGCTCTTTTTGCCATTTTTTCTGTCTTGGTTAAGACAGGAATATTGTCTGATTTAATTCTTTTAAATCGCGTATGAGAGAGGCTCATGTAGGAGATATAAAAAAATCCAACAGTTTGCAAACCAATAATGGGTGCAAAAACAGGATTGTTGGAAAAAATTGAAATTAAAATTCCTATCAGTCCATAAACACCGAAAAAGATCTCAAGTAAGGTGGTTTTTGTAAAAGGTAAATTGTATGCTTTATCTCTCCAATTATCTTCTTTGTTAACAATTCCATATTTTGGAGTTCTTAGAAATTCATTTTTCTTTCCAAATACAGCATCAAATACAGCTACGCTGTTATTTACAGACATTCCTGCATTGTAAACAAGTAAGGCAGGTAAAATTTTTACTTTTGATTTCCAAGATTTATGATACATGCTTTGAATAATCATAATATATGCACCAGGACCCATAGCAAGATATGTAGCAATAGTTAATGCAGGAACAAAACTAACCAAATAGAGATTCATGTCAGAAGCTAAAAGAACAGGCAGTGTAAGAAATTGAATCAACATTAAAGGATAAACAATATGGCGTGTTAATTGTACAAATGCTTGAATTTTTGCTTCCACGCTAATTTTACGTTTGAGTGTAATGTCTACTAATAATTTAATTGCACATTGAATAGAACCTTTTGCCCATCGAAATTGTTGTCTTTTAGCTGCGTTCATTTGAACTGGAAGTTCAGCATCAACTACAATATCAGGTAAAAAAACAGATTTCCATCCCTTCATTTGAGCTCTATAACTTAGATCAAGATCTTCAACAAGTGTAGCAGTATGCCATCCACCAGCATCTGCTATACAATCACATCTCCAAATTCCTGCAGTACCATTAAAGTTCATAAATAAACCAGAATTACTTTTAGCCTTTTGTTCAATTAAAAAATGAAAGTCAAGACTAAGTGCTTGTGCCTGAGTAATTGCAGAATAGTTTTCATTTACATGTCCCCAACGACATTGAATTAATCCAATATTGGACTTGGCAAAATGAGGCATAGCTCTTTTTAGAAACCAATTAGGAGGAATAAAATCAGCATCAAAAATTGCCACAAATTCGGTATCAGTAATTTGCATTGCATATTTCAAAGCGCCGGCTTTGTACCCTTTTCTAGTACCACGTCGTATATGTTCAATTTGAAATCCTTGTTTTTTGTATTTAGTAACGACGTCAAACAAAAGTTCCACAGTTTCATCGTCAGAATCATCCAAAACCATGATCACCATCTTTTCTTTTGGGTAATCCATCGTACATACTGCATCAACTAGTCTCTTTGCAACATACTTTTCATTATAGATTGGCAATTGGATGGTAACAGATGGAGTTCCCACATTTGCAGTACGAATAATTTCTTTTCTCTTTATTGAGAGGTATGTAAGATAATAGAAGTTGCAGGTGTAAGCACTAATAATAATTGCAGAGACAATAAACAGATCAAAAACGAATTGAGTAAACGGATTAAGCACCATCTTCTAATTTCCCAAAATGATTCGTCGCTATTTATACTTGCAAAATGATTTACTTATTTTTGCTCAAAGATCTTAATTGCTTGTGGTGGGCAAACACCTTCGCATGCAAGACAAAATATACAATCAGGTTCTTTTGACATGAGGGGTTTTTTCCCAGATGCAGGATTTCCAGGAGTGTCAAACCATTCATAGACTCCAACTGGACATGCTTCAATGCATCCACCATCTGCGATACAGATATCATAATCAACAGATACGAATTCCCCCCAAACACCAAGAATTCCATTGTTGGTACCTTTTCTACCCCAAGTCTTGATTGTGTATCCATTTGCATCAAATGGAACAGATAGTTTCATTTTAGATTTGTAAGTAACGTCAATTGGTCCCGGTTTTGCACCATCTGGTATTTCGATTTCGCCACCATCATCTTCAGCAATTTCGTCTGTAGATTCAGTTGGTTTTGGTTTAGCATTAAGAACAATTTTTGCAAGAGGAGTAAGCTCTTCGAGTCTTTGTATTGCTTCAGAATGATTAAGCTTCTCGGCTTTTGCAAGATAAGAAATCATCTTATCAGATAAGATTGTGTTACGTAAGATAGTATCAATGACCATTTTTGCAAAATGATCTGCTTTTTTTCTATAATCTTTAACCCAATTTGGATCACCAAATTTTTCAATTGGAAAAATTTGATAAATAATATCAACTACTTCTCCACTAACAATCTCAACAGTCACAGACAAATCTACTTGTTCATACCCTTTTGCATCAGGATCTTTCATATTCTGTTCTTTCCAACGATATGTTGCAAAGATTCTATCAGCATAAGCATCCATTTCAAACGCCTTTTTTAGGCCTTCACGTACAGATTTAATTTCTAGAGGATCTTCAAGTTTTATCGGTAATCTATAAAGTCCAAGTTTGAAGCCATGAAGAGGATATACACCACGTTTTGCAGTTGGCGCTTCCATTGTCCAAACTCGATCTTTTAAAAGTAACGACATTC
>JBOGRE010000170.1:0-4137 GCA_050749345.1 Nitrosarchaeum sp.
TCCATGACTAACTTTATAGGGCAATTTATGCTCAATCAAACACAAATACATCCGAGATTTAAGGATTAGGTAAGAAATGTCAGAAACAAATGAAATTGATCTAAACAAATTACATCATATAGTCTTACGAGAAACTGAAAATGATTCAATTCAAGAAATCAACCCTGATTTCTATAGAAATCTTTCAGACTTTATTGGTGACTTGAAAAAACAAGAATTTGATGGAGTAGAAAGTAAATTCAAAGAAACTATAATTGATACAGCTACAGAACTAACATCACTTTTAATCAATATCAGACTTGACAAGATTTCCAAATCAGATAACATAGATTTTAAAAATCTTTTAGACGAAGAAAAATTCATCCTTGACGCAGAAGTGGAACAAAGAGAACGAATTGAAATTATTCTCTCTGCAACAATTAATGGAAAATCAAAATTCCTTGAATCTATCTCTCAAAATCATAAAACTAAGACTGTTGTTATAAGATTTCTTCAAGATGTGGATGAAATTATAGGCGTTGATTTGGAAAAATATGGACCTTTTAAAACAGAAGACATCGCAACAATACCCTATGAAAATGCTCAAGCATTAATTACTAAAAATATAGTAACCAAAGTTCGTTGGGAAGATTAGATAGAAATTACACCTCTAATTATTTTCATTTATGACACATACAGGCGTTGAAGTATTTGATTTTTTATTATACACAATTTATCCTATAATTGGAATTTTTCTAGTTGAAGCTATAAGCAGATTATTCAAAGCTCCAAAATGGATAAAATTATGGGTGCAAGCAATTGTATCGATTGGTTTTGGCATCTCTTATGGTGTAGGAAGTCTAGTTCATGTTGACATCTGGTTTATTCTATCTCCACCTAAGAATTTCCCATTAACTGCAATGGTGATGTTTGTACTTGCTATAGCATTAATTTATCAAGGAAGGCGTGCAAAAATATCTCCAGACAAAAGTCCATACTAGATTTTACCTAATCTTTAAATCTTCGAAACATTCGTTTGAACACGTTTTGTTTATTTGGTCCTCCATCTCTAATCACTTTTTTCTCCCCGAATCTACGAGCTCTGATCTGAGTTAACTTCACACATCTGTGTTCTTCTGGAAGTCTATGTTCAGCACAAAATGGATCCTTACAATAATTACACTGGAAAGGCATATCAGTCATATCTCCACAATAAGCACAATTTTCAGGTTTCACAATAACTCTATGGTTTTTCTTCTAATAAACTTGCTACTATCTCATTTAAAATTTAATTTTTTTAAAAAATTCAAGTAAACGTTTTTACGATGTTAAAATTAAAAATAATTAAGTGAATTTTAATGATTAAAAATAAGGTAGCAATCATAACTGGAGCAAGTAGCGGAATAGGTTTTGCTACAGCATTAGCACTTTCAAAAGCGGGTGCAAAAGTTGCAATAGGTGCACGACGAACTAACATGCTTTCTGAATTAGAAAAAAAGATTAAAGAAAATGGTGGAGAAGTTTACTCACAAAAATTAGACGTTACTAAAAAAAATGAGTGTGATTCTTTTGTTGATAATGTTTTGAAAAAATGGGGCACAGTAGATATTCTAGTAAATAACGCTGGATTGATGCCTCTGAGTTTTTTTAAAAATTTGAAGGTTGATGAATGGGATCAAATGATAGATGTTAACATCAAAGGAGTACTATATTGTACTGGCGCAGTAGTTACACATATGCTTGAAAACAAATCAGGTCATATAATTAATATTTCATCAGTTGCTGGAAGAATAGTTTTTCCTGCAGGTAGTGTTTATTGTGCTACAAAACATGCCATTACTGCTTTTAGTGAAGGACTAAGGCAAGAACTCAGTGTGAGAAAAAATATTCGTGTTACGTGTATTGAACCAGGAGTAGTTGCAACCGAACTAACAAACACAATTACAGATGAATCATTACAAGGATTTGTTGAAAATGCTAAAAAAATGGGATCTTTACAAGCTGAGGACATTGCCAATGCTATTGTTTATGCTGTCGAATCACCAAACCATGTTAATGTCAATGAAATTCTAATTAGACCTACTACTCAAGATCGTTAAATTGTATAACATTCCCCATGTAATAATTCTCGGAGGAGGTTTTGGAGGATTATCTGCGGCAAATGAGATTAGAAACAATCTTTCATCATTACAAATTAAGATTACAGTTATTGACAAAAAAGACTGGTTCATGATAGGTTTTGCCAAACTTTGGATTATCAAAGGAACACGAACATTTGAAAATTCAATAGGCTCACTACACGGACTCCTAAAAAAAGAAATTAATTTTCTCAAAGAGGAAGTTCTAAAAATTGATCTTCAAAATAAAAATATTAAAACTACAACTAAAATTTTACCATATGACTTTCTAATAATTGCAATGGGAGCCATATTAGCCCCTGAAAAAATTCCAGGACTATCAGAAAATGGATTAAATCTTTATGATCATAATCAACTCACTAAAATTCATAATAAACTAAAAAAAATGAAATCTGGTAATATTGCCATATCTATTATGGAAATGCCTTACAAATGTCCTCCAGCACCATTTGAGGCTAGTTTATTGATTGATTCTATGCTAAGAGAAGAAGGAGTTAGAGATTCCATACAAATTCATTTCTATAGTCCAGCACCAATAACATTACCTGCAGCTGGACCAGAGATTAGTCAACAAATTCTTAATTTAATAAACTCTGAGAACATTATTTTTCATGATTCATGCAAAATAAGATCAGTTAAAAAAAACAAACTAGTTTTTCAAAATGGAGAAGCTAACTTCAATTTACTTTTAGCTATACCTCCACATGTTGCACCTAAGGTAGTTTATGAATCAGGATTAGCAAAAGATGGTGGATTTATTCCAATTAATAGAGATTGTAAAACATCCTTTGAAAATGTGTATGCAGTAGGTGATGTAACTACTTTAACAGTTATTGATACACTGACTGTTCCAAAGGCAGGAATATTTGCAGAAGGAGAAGCAATAGTGGTAGCACAAAATATCATATCAAAAATTCAATCTAAAAAAGAATCTTCATTATTTGATGGAAAGGGTGGATGTTTTATTGAATCAGGAAGAGAAACTGCATCCCTAATTGAAATAGATATGTTTTCAGAATCTAAACCAACCACAAAACTAACTGAATTTACAGCTAAACATCTTGATGAAAAGATACAATTTGAGAAAGAACGACTTTCAAAATGGTTATAATGAATCATCTTTTTTATTTTCTTTTGTAAAGTGTTCTAAAATAGCTCTTATCTCAATACCCAAACTTTGAGAATCTTTTGCTAATTCTAATTTTTCAGGAATACTCTGTTTAAAATTATCATCTTCAAATTCTATTCTTATTTTTTGAGTACAATCGAGATGGTCCTGATCAGTTGCAGAGATTCTGTGACAAATATTGCAAATTTTCATCAATCATAGATACTAACACGACGATTTAATAATTTCATTATGTGCCTATTACATGAGGGGTCGTAGTCTAGCTTGGTATGATACTAGTCTGGGGGACTAGTGGTCGCAGGTTCAATTCCTGCCGGCCCCATTACAATTTTAGTATCTTTAGAATATCATCAAAACTTCTTCGTGTTTGTTCTTGCTTGTATATTCTTAAAACATCAATAATTTTTTGTTTTGGCGGAATCTTATAAATTCTTTGAACTTTTTTAGCAATACCTGAACCAATAAAAATAGCCTGAGTGACTGATGTCACATTTGATACTCTTCTATTAACACTTGAACTTTCAAAATCAATTAAAGTTGATCTTGATTTTCCAACAATGACATGTTTTGAAATACTGCTTAATTCACCATGATCAAATCCCATCTGATCTAATCTGTAACAGTCTTCTAAAATAGTTCTAACTACAGATTTTAATTTCTTAGAACTTCCTGTACCTTGTAAATACTGTATCCAGTCTCCAATTTTATCTCCCTCAAGATATTCCATTACTAAGAAATTCTTACTTACATCATATAGTTTGGGTCCAACATTTACTGTATTTACTAATCTGAGTAATTTTGCCTCACCTCGAATTTCACTTCTTTGAGAATCTGTTCTCCTAATCTTTAGGGCAATTACATTATTTCCTTTTTTTGCTAAGACTACTACTC
>JBOGRE010000171.1:0-3067 GCA_050749345.1 Nitrosarchaeum sp.
ACAATAGGTCATCCTTCAGAAACTATTTCATCTACAAAAACTCTAGAATCATTTGCAATCAAAGATATAGGTCACCACAAATCAATGATAATTAGCACTGGAAAAGATTCGAGTAATAATACTCTTGGAAAATCTCTTTCATCTCTTTGGAATTGTGCCAGTGCAATACAAAATGGTGGATTATCTGTCTTGGTAGCAGAATGTAAATCTGGTTTGGGTTCTGATGCACTTCAACAGTATATTGAAGGTAGATTGAGTATTGATCAACTTCGAAATCCAACTAAATATATTTCTGGAATGGAGGATCTACTGTTTTTATCAGAAATACAAAAGAATTTTCAAATTGGGTTGGTTTCAATTCTTCCAGAATACTATGTAAAAAAATTAAACATGATTTCCATGTCTGGAATAAAACCATCATTGGACTATATTCTAAAAACACAAGGTGCTAGACAAAAAGTTGTAGTTGTAATGGATGGGGCTAGAGTTTTACTAAGGTAAAAAATCATGTAAAAAATTTGCTGGTATTGGTGCACATAATATAGCTAATCCTATAACACACAAGTATGCGAGTTTCCTATTTTTTGATAATGGAGAAACATCATCCAGTGGCATTGCACTAGGATTTCTTGAACTTAAAACAAGAATTAACATTGCCATTAGCCAATAATTTAACAAAACAAGAATTGCCATACTTCCAATTGTTGCATACTTGTGACGTTTAGCACCAAGTAGAGTCCTTGCCATATGACCACCATCTAACTGCCAAGCTGGTAACAAATTCAAGAATGTAATTAAAAATCCAATCCAAGCTGCAAATAAAACTGGTGTCATTATTACTTCATGACCTGTTCCACCTTTTCCAAATAATGCAAAACTTGCAGTCATTAGTAATGGCTCTCCCTGATTCCATTCCATTAATTTTGAATCTGCAAAAAGTCCTTGTGCAACATCTTCTTGTAATATTGGTGCGGTATATGCACCATACATTGAAACTATGATTGCAATTATTAGTCCTGCAATTGGCCCTGCTATTGCTACATCAAATAAAATCTCTCGATTAATTGTTAATCCACGTGATTGAATAAATGCACCAAAAGTTGGAATCCCAATAACTGGTAATCCTGGTATGAAAAATGGCCATGTTGTTTTTAGTTTGTGAGCCTTAGCTGCAATTAGATGACCTAACTCATGAATTCCTAAAATTCCTAAAAGTGAAAGTGTATAGATTCCTGCCATTTCTAGTGGTTCACCAATATCTATAATGGAATTTGTTCCTGTAGTACGATAATATCCATCAATCATTACAAAGGTGATAACAACTGCAAACAGAATTCGTGGAGTCCATGATGTGTTTAACCACTTTCCTTGTTTTTTTGGAATGAATTTTTGAATGATGATATATTTACCATCTTCCATTTTTTCAAGCTTACAAACATAATTCATATTTTCTAATTTTCTTGCCAAATCCTCAAATTTCGATTTAAAATCACGATCATTTATCCTAAATTCCAAAGAATACATTTCTTTGTTGAACTGACTTACTTCAAACAATGAATTAACTAAGGAAATCACGTCTTCCTGAGTAGGGTCACTCATTCTGTTTACGATTATTCCTTTCCATTAAATGGTTTCGTGGTTTAAAATTAAATATTGATAATAAAATATACTAGTAATGCAAGTAATTCTCAGACAATTGGGTGATTGTAACATACGTCGTGCAGAACCAAGCGATCTGATTCCAGTTATGGAAATTAATCTTAAAACGCTTCCTGAACACTATTCTGATTATTTCTATGAAAGTTTGCTTGCAGAAATTCCAGAGGCATTCATTGTTGCAGAAATCGGAGGAAAACACGTTGGTTATATAATGTGTAAAACTGAATATGGTTTTTCTAATTTCAAAAAATTGGGATTTGTAAAAAAAGGACACGTAGTATCTATTGCAGTTCTTGATGAATATAGAAAAAAAGGAATTGGTAAAGCACTAGTTGAAGAATCTGTTAATGGTGTTAAACTAAAAAAATGTGATGAGTTTTATCTTGAGGTACGATGCAGTAATAATGATGCCGTACGACTATATGAAAAACTAGGTTTTGTTATTAGACAAAAACTCAATACATATTATCGTGATGGTGAAGATGCATATCTAATGGCAATTGAATTAAACTAGTTCAAACCAATAAATAACTCACAATAAACTTGAGTGCAATGAATAAGCGTAAGGGAATGGGAATTACAATTTTTATACTGTGCATTACCGCATTCTTTCTTTATGCATATTTACTAATGCTATCTGAATGGAGTCCTATTGTATTGCAATTATCTATTTTAATGATTGCAGGTGGAATACTTGGTGTAGTAGCTTGGATTGGATATGTAATGGCAACGACAAAACCTTCATCCGCATCAATTTCATTAGATGATTGATTTATTTTGAAATCTTTACATCTACAACTGTTTGATAGTATCTAGGACCTACAGCTCTAACGATCTTTGATCCTAAAATCTCTGATTTGACTGGAGTTTCTTGCAGATAGTGTTCTTCAGAAAGTTTTCCTGCATTTGATTTTTTATCTGCATGAATGTGAGAATAATAGTGAATTATTCCACCACTTTTTGTTGCATTTATTGCAGACTTTAAGAATTCATCTGATCTTTCAGGAAGAAGCATTAAAGTTCTATCTGATTTATTTTCTAATTGTTCTTGAATTATTTGTGATGTGTCTCCATTTATTGAGATGATGTTTCCTGCTAACTTATTTGAGATAATATTTTTTTCACAAAGTTTTGTTGCAACTGGATTAATGTCTATGCTATATACTGTGCATCTCTTCTTTTTTGCAATCATAATTGAAAACATGCCTACACCTCCAAACATATTGACTATTGTTTCTCCATCTTGAACCAGATTTGTAATTCTTTCTCTTTCAGTAGATAATCTAGGTGAAAAAAATGCATTCTCAACATCTACTGTAAATCTACAGCCAAATTCCTTGTATTCTGTTTCAGTCTTATTTTCTCCTGCTAGGATCTCTAAATTTCTGGTCCGAAAATCCCCTTCAAC
>JBOGRE010000172.1:0-2037 GCA_050749345.1 Nitrosarchaeum sp.
ACACTCTGAACTTTTAATTAAAAATTACACTCTGTAAAGTTATCGGGATCTATAGCTGTTTTCTCTCAACTGTAAAGTTAGGGATCTTAATTTGAAATAGTTACACTAAGGTTTTTCCTTTATCAAATAGTGGTTGGTAGACATTCCTAAAATCACCGTTTTTTTCAATTTCACATAGATAGGTAGGTTGATTATTTGCTGCTTGATCAAAAGATTGCCCTATAACGTAACACTTTTTGTCTACAAAAAAAACTCTATCATGACATTTTTTATTAATTTTAACTGTAAAATTTTTTCCATGTTTTTTCTTAAATTTTGTTACAATTGGAATAAATTTACCTTGAGGGTTTTTCACTAATATCATAATTCTTATTCCTACAGGTATTTTTGCCAAATACAAACTAATGATATTTTCAGAAGCGTACGAATCAATTAAAAAGACTTCTGACTGTGCTGTGAGAATTATCGATTTTATATCTTCATAAAATTCATACTCCTGAGAAGGCGTGTAAACTTTTTCGAGTCTTCTATTTTCTGAGTGTTCTCCATTTTCAATTAAAAGCGAATGAATTTTTTCAGAGGTTTCTTTTTCTATTCGAAATCCATTTTTTCTTGGAATTAATTTTCCTGAATTTTTCAATTTAAGTAATAGATCTGGAATGTTTTTTGGTTTACCCAAATCAATTAAATCATAACATTTTATAATATCGTTTGATGTAAAAAATTCATTATTTTCGTTCTCTAAAATATAGTACCCAAAAAGAATAGCTTTGAAAGAATTATTCTTACTATTGAAATTTTTAATTTGATGGACAAATTCTAATAGATTTTTTTTATCCATAAGAGCACCTCAATTCTTCACATCTGTCCATTTCCTTGATTTTCTTCCGTCAGGTAATTCTTTAGTTCTTGTAAGCAAGGCTTTACATACAATTTTTCTAAGAGGGAGGGTTAGATCTGATGATTTATAGTGAAAATCCATTGATTTTAATTTCTCAACAACATCACCTATAGTTTGATTGACATCGAAGAAACCCTCATTAATTAAATCAATTATCTTGGCGACAGTACTACCAGGTTGATACCACTGTTCTCCAGAGATTTTTAATTTTTTACTAGTTTTTTTACTACCAGTTTTTACAAGTTCGATTTCTCTTTCGTAAATCTGTCCATCATCATCGGTGAGTAAAATTTTAATCTTCATTTTTTTCACCTTTAGCCAATTGTCTAATTAGATTCAAAGCTGAAGTTCTTGCAACAGTTGTTAATTTGTATTTTTTATGAGGCGCTTTTCCACTCAGCCTAAAATATTCAGATCTTTTTTTCAAATTTGTAGATAAATTACGTCCCTTATCTTGGATTCCCATTGCTCGTAAACTTTCCACCAAAACAGGCGAATCAACCCATTCCTGCCCTAGTAATACTTCATATGCTACAAGAAGACATTGACTAGCCATAATTTGTTTTTCTGCTTCTGTCCCCGAAACAGGGGCATGCATCTCCACTTTGTCCTCTTCGATGATAAAAACATCGTCTAGTTCATTTGCAGATAATCCACATAATAATGCCAGTTCTGATTTTCCTTTTTTCAGATTAGACTTTTGATCTAAGAGAGTAGGTCTTTCAAATTTTTGAGATGTTGATCCTTGAGTTATGCTTTCTGCAGCGGAACTTGAATTCAACAAATGGGTTAAGATAATCTTGAAAGCCTCAGTTTTGTATGGTTCCTCCTGTCCTTCCACTGCTTCTCTAGCTTTCTTAGTTTTTTCAGCAAGAGATTCATTCGTTTTTTTTTCATTCAAACATAATTCACCAATTTTTAATTCTAAGTTTACAATAAGTTTAAACTTATTATGCTTATAAATATTTCTAATATTCCTATGAACGGAATGCCTATTTCATCTATCAAATTCATATAACAGGAAAATTTAGGTTTGAACTTTAGTCTGTTTTTTCAATTTCTCGTATTCTAATCCAAAACTATCAAACAACGAATTAACAGTTTTTTGAACCCCTGGCATGTAGTTATAGAACTCC
>JBOGRE010000173.1:0-2434 GCA_050749345.1 Nitrosarchaeum sp.
CCTTGCAATTTTTTTCCAGAGTTTGTATTTGAATTGCAGATGTTTGGTCTAAAATAGGGAGGGTACGATTATTTGTTGGAACATTATGATCCATTGTTGCAATGGTAAGATCAGGTCTCCTTACTAATCTATTATTCATACGAAGCCCATCAAATGCTTGAGGAGAAGTTACTTCATGAACTAGATGCCTGTCAATATAGATTAGAGAAGGACTGTTTTCTTTTTCTACAACAATGTGAGCATCCCAAATTTTTTCAAAAAGTGTTTTTCCCATTTTAATCCTAGTCTGGTTTGTATTTGAATAGACCACCAGCCTCTATTATTTTTCCGATGATTTCTGAGAAAGGTTTCATTTTGTATATTTTATTTTTTGTGAGATTTTTGATTTCGTTTGTGTGAATGTTAATATCAATTTCGTCACCTTCAGAAATATTTGAATATGCGTCATCTTCAATTTCTATGGGTAACAAAAATGCGCCATCAACTGCATTTCTATAAAATATTCTTGCAAATGAGAGAGCAAGTACTGCTTTTATTCCAGAATGAGAAAGTGCAATGGGGGCATGTTCACGGGATGAACCACAACCAAAATTTCTTCCAGATAAGATAAAATCACCTTCTTTTACTTTTGCGTGAAAATCAGGATCTAATCCCTCCATAGCATGTAATGCAAGCTCAGCATAGTCATGGACTTTAAGATACTGTCCAGGTATAATGACATCAGTATCAATATTGTCTCTTTCGTATTTTATGATGTTTCCTTTCAATTCAAGTCCCTCGGATCAGTTATTTTACCAGTAACTGCAGATGCTGCAGCTACTAGTGGTGAGGAAAGATATGTTTGTGAATCAATATGCCCCATTCTTCCTGGAAAGTTTCTATTTGTCGTACTAATGCAAATTTCATCTTTTGCTAAAACTCCCATATGTGCACCACAACATGCTCCACATGTTGGTGGACCAATAGTTGCACCTGCATCTAAAAATATTTTGAGTAGTCCATTTTCCATTGCACGTTTGTAAATAGAAATTGAAGCAGGTAAAATTTCGGTTCTAATCTTAACTGTTCGTCCTTTGAGAATTTTAGCAACCGCTTCCAAATCTTCGTATTTTGCACCAGTGCAAGAACCAATGTATGATTTGTCCAATTCCACAGATGGTACTTCTCTAACTATTGAAATATTTTCTGGAGAAAATGGTTTTGCCACAATTGGTTCCAGTTCTGAACCTTCGTATTCATATATTTTCTGATATTCAGCATCATCATCTCCATTAACTAATGAAATATTCGTAGCACCTCTGCTTGTAAGATAGTCAATTACTTTTTGATCAGGTTCTACTATTCCATTTTTAGCGCCAGCTTCTGTAGTCATGTTACATAAAGTCAATCTGCTTTCAACAGACATATCATCAATTCCACTTCCGCCAAACTGCATGGCTTTGTATGCTCCTCCTTCGGTACTGATATCACCAATGATCTTTAGAATAAAGTCTTTAGCCATTACATGTTCTGGAAGTTTTCCATTTAGCTTAAAGTATAATGTTTCAGGAACCTTAAACCAAATTTTTCCATTCAATAGAACATATGCTACATCGGTATGACCCAACCCACAAGCAAATGTTCCCAACGCACCAGTAGTATTAGTATGAGAATCACCTCCAACATATACATCACCAGGTAACACCAATGCTTCTTCGTGTGAGAGTGTGTGACAAATTCCATATTGCCCCATTCCATATTTGAAGTGTTTTTCAATACCATAATTTTTTGTGAAATTGGATAATTTCACAATATTCTCAGCCGAAACTTTATCTGCCGAAGGAACAAAATGATCTTCTGCAACCCAAACTTTTGTTGGATCCCATATTTTATCAACAGTAATACCTTGTTTTTTTAATTTATCAAATACTTTGATCACACCGGGACCAGATACATCATGAACCATTACTTTGTCTACATTTGCAAAAATTACATCATCAGGCACAACTTGTTGTCTTCCTGAAGCACGTGCAAGTATTTTCTCAGTTATATTCATAATCAAAAAAGTCAATTCTACAGATTAAAAGCTTTTCAGAACAATAAAAAAGAAAAGAATTATCAGGATATATTGTGTCTTTGACCGTATCACCCTTATTTTCCGAAAGAAAAGAAGACGAATTTGATGTGTTCAAGGCATTATTAGATACATTAGACAAAAACGGTAAAAGGTTACAAGAAGGAGACGTCATAGTAGTATCAACAAAATACATCTCTAATTCTCAAGGAAGATTAATTGATTTAAACAGTATAAAAACATCAAAAGAAGGAATTATAATTTCCAAGAAATTTCAAATAAAAGCTGAAATCGCAGAGGTGATTTTAAGAGAATCAGATAAAATTTTTGGTGGTATTGCAGGTTTTGTTATTACATCGACAGACAACATAATGGCTCCAA
>JBOGRE010000174.1:0-3082 GCA_050749345.1 Nitrosarchaeum sp.
CTTGTGGTGTGACGCTGCTCATTACCCTGTTTTCACTCTTGGATCAAAATCATCGATAAATGTAAATCATTTATAACTTTTGAATTTACAATAATCAACAATGGACATTATTTTGCCCATATCTACCAAGTGACCATAGCTCTTCCCCTTACTAGTATTCAATGGAGTATTATCCACACTTATGAATAGCAAATTATTATTGTCTATTGGAATAGTAATTCGTTTAATTTTTTCATAAGCTGCTATCACATACAAGCCTAGTCCAACCTTATCTGTAATAGCAGATCGTTCTTGCCATGCATTTATTGCTCTTTTTAATGATTTTTTGGTATCTGCTAACGGTAAAAGGTTTTTTACTCCTTCTCTTTGACTGTTCCACAATATTTCGCCATTTTTATCACACACTGCTGCAAATCTAATATCCTTATTAAAATCCATCAACATGTTAAGAAGATTTTCGTATTTATCCGTGAATATTCTGTTTGATAGAATTATTAAAGAATTACGGAATTATAACAGAATTTTTTACAAAAATAAACAAATGTTATAAATTTGCCGAATAATTTCTTTTATTAGTTTGACGTAACAAAATTATTGGTTATTACTACCTCGTGGTATATTACAATGCATATTGATAGACTAAATTGAGAGTTACTTGCTAGGTGTATAAAACAAGAAATAGAAAAAATAGAGCAACAACCAAAAGATAATACCGATATAAACAAGATAAAAGAAAAATTAAAAGATTAGCTTTTAAACTCTTTTCGTGTCTTGTATTGATTAATTGTCTAATTATTAAAATTGTCTAAGTGACACAAGATTATACGCCTGTACGCACTCTTGGATCAAAATATCCATACAACAAATCTGCAATAAATATGCTAATCAGGAAAAACACTGTCAAAATATATGTGGCACCAATAATTACGGGAAGATCCATTACTGTAATTGCCTCAAAATATAGCCTACCCATACCTGGCCAATCAAATACTGCTTCTGTAATTATTGCTCCTCCAAGAGAACCTGAAAGACTTAGTGCGAGAATAGTCACTATTGGCGGGGCTGCATTTTTTAGAGCATGAGTGTAGACTATTTTTTTCTGTTTGATTCCCATGGTTTTTTTTGCAATTATGAAATCTTCTTGCATTATTCCTACTATAAAATTTCTAACTAAATACGCCCATGATCCAAAACCTATGATTACAATTGTGATCAAAGGCAATGTCATGTGATATAGTAATGATCCAATATAGTTTGGATCTGATGATGGAATTGTTGGTGTTGCTCTTGCAGGAAAAATTTGATACACAAACGAAAATAAGAATATCATTAATATCCCTATCCACCATACAGGAAAACTAGAACTGATTATTGCAAAACTTGATGTTATTTTATCCATTATTGATCCAACCTTGCTTCCTGAGAGTGCTCCAAGAAAAATACCTATTACTGAAATTATGATTGTTGCAGTTGTAAACAGTAGGATGGTTCTAGGTAATTTTTCAAAAATAATTTCTTTGACATCTGAGGAACCTGAATCACTAGTAAGAAATGTAGCATGACCAAAATCTAAAAATAATATTTTATACATTGATAAACCGATTCTTTGTGGTGAATACCATGGTTCATCTAATCCCAGAGTCTTAATTCTCTGTTCAATTTTAGTCTGAACAAATGATTCAAATTCATCTACTGATGAAAAACTTTTTGCTATTGTTGGATTTTCTGTAATTTCAGTTCTAACTTGAAAAGCAACTCCTTGTTTTAAGATGGTATCCATATTTGATCCTACTAGTGCAATTGTAATTAGCAACGTGATCATTAAAACTCCAAACATTGTAATTAATCGAGTAGCGACATATCTCTTCAAAGCCAATAAACAGAAATGGTAAACTCAGTTTATAATAATTGTAGTATGTACACGCATTTGGCAGATCTAAGATTGAGATGATTATTTCTGATATATCAGGTAAATTACATGTAATATGTGCCAGTTCAGGTCTATAATCCCTACCCTTTTTACCCTTCAGAATTTAAATACATATAAAATAAAACCACATCATGAAAATTTTTTAATTTACTGTACCTCTATACAATATATGGCAAAAAATACCTCATTTGACCCTGACAGGCTTGTATTGACCAAAAATGAAATTCTTGAATTTTGTGATAAAGTCATAGAAAAATGGAATAAACATCCTAGCAAAAATGCTAACAATATTTTAGCAATGACTGCTGTTAAGGCAAGCATAATTTGGACTGACGAGGATTCCCTCAAAGCAATCTGGAGTGAAATAATTGGGTGGGTTTTTGAACTAGTTTATGAAAATGCTCTTTCTCAAGGTAAAAACGATAATGTTGATTGGTCTAATGTCATGAAAAAATTAAAGAATAAAAAATAACTATATCATAACTACACCATGAGTGCAAATACCATACGAAAGGCCAAAAAACTAGTTGAAAATGGTGGCGTTGTTAAAGTAGATGATGATCTATATCAAATAAAATCTTCATCTGATCCTGAAAAGTCTTATTTTGTGACATCTGATACTTGTGAATGTCCTGGATTCAAAAATTTCTACAAGTTTCATCATGGTAAGGGATTAAAAGCAAATTGTTCTCATTTAGAAGCACTAAAAATTTTCAAAGAATCTTAGATTTTATTTGTTTGATATTTGTTTTGTTTGCACTTGTTTTTCTAATTGTAATTATTCGTAAAAATATCATATCTCAATTTTACTTGTTATAATTATTTTTTGTTTGATTATTTAGTTCTTTAAATTAGAAAAATTTTTGTCATATGCAACAAATAGATTTTTTGAAATCTTCTGAATTTCTTTCAAAATTGCATTCCTTGCATACTTGCCAGCTTCTTTTTTTCAGCATTGGAAAAGATGCTTCATAACTTATAGAATACATCTTTCCGCCACAGGAAGGACATAGTAAAGGTATGTCGATTTGCATGATGGTATTGATGCTTTTTTGATTATAAGGCGCGCGTAGAACTGATAAATCGTTCATAAATCTAGTTTTTAATTTTTTTTGTTTGAATGATTTTATCTATCTCGATATTTTTTAGTAT
>JBOGRE010000175.1:0-13849 GCA_050749345.1 Nitrosarchaeum sp.
CCATAGTAGCTCTTACTTATTGTCATAGTCAATTCATTTTGAAATATATTTTTTCCAAGAAGATCTGCGTCGCATATATTCAGCATTAATTTTTTTTGGTATTCAATAATTTTAACGCAGAATTGCATTATGCATATTTACCTTTGAGAGTAGACTTTGCACCGCAGGCTTCACAAATCAAAAAAGAGATTCGATTTTCTTTTAGAATCTTTGTATCAGGACTTTTACAAGTATGACACTCTACATAGTCTTTAACATAAATTTGGAAAAGACGAGTAAAGTCATCAGGGGCTCTTCTTCCAACAAACATTGCTTTATCACCTAAACGTTCAGCTGGAACCGCAAATTCTTTTGAGAGGTATTGTAGAACTTTATCAGGATCTCGACGAAGAACTTTTGGAAATTCTGAGAAATTACGCAGAAAAGTTTTTTGGCCTTCCCACATAACGTCAACCACTGGGAGTTCAAATCTAGTAGTAGATGCTTTTTTACTATCGCCTAATTTATCCTGAATTCTCTTAAGTAGATGTTCATAATTAGATTTAGTCACTGAAAAATTATGTATACTGTACCCTATATTGGTTTTTGAAAAAGAGAAATCGTGTGGATTTTGTCGGCCTACATCTTTCCTATTCGGAAGACATTAGTTCCACATTTAGGACATGTGCCTTTTACAGCAGGACGCCCATTTTTTAGTTTAGTTTCTGTGGGATTTTTGACTTCCCTTTTAGCTCTGCATTTTACGCAATATGCTTCTACCATTCTAGAAAATGTCGTACTTTGGAGTATTTAGGAAGAGCCTGTGAAAATTATTTAACTATAGAGTAGATGCGTGTAAATTTTTTAATATGTCAAAAATGAAGTATTATAAAAAATTTCAATAAATATTGTGATTTTTTTAATATTTCTGCTAAGAATTATACTTGTATCAATTTTTTTAACATTTATTCAATAAGAGACCATATTTTGAAAGGTTTACCAGTTATAAACACCCTAATTCTAAGCTAACAAAATGGCATCTAAAAAGGGAATTATAATTACAGTAATTATTTTAGTTGCAATTACAGCTGCTAGTTTTCTCTTTTGGATCATACCTCAAGAGAATACATCAACTTTGGTGGTATCAGATTATGAGAATTATCTTGATGGAGTAAAGAAAATACATGAAGTTTTAGAAGAATCTATCAGATCAGAATTTCAGAATCTTTTAGATGGAAAAACTTCTCCTGATGACTATATTGCAATAACGGAAGTAACTTCATCACAAGTTACTACTCAAATTAGTGAATTTATAACGTCTAAACCACCAGCAAAATGGCAAGATAGTTACATTAGCTACATGGAGTCTCTAAAAAAATTCAACTCATATATTATAGAAACCAAAGTTGCAGCAAATATGTTAAAAGAAGGTCATCAGATCGATGTTGAAATTATACAAAAAATAGAATCACTGAGATTAGAATCGCAAGAATTAATCAATAAATCAGATCAGTTAAGACCATAGTTAGGCTCAAAACCTAATTATAATATTTTTAAAAGTTGGAAATCGTTAAAAAGCAATTCAACATTTAGAAAAAAGAATGTCTCAGATCTCTGACAAGGTGGAAAAAGATGTCAATGCATCCACATCTAACAAATTACTAGTAATTTGTGTTGACAGAGACAATGACATAGGTGAAAAAACAGGCATCGCTACACCAATTGTTGGAAGAAATGCATGTATTGATGCAGCACAAAGGTTAGCATTAGAAGATCCAGAAGATGCAGATTCTAATTCGATGTTTTCTGCAATTAAAACATATGAGGATTTGATAAGTAAGGGCTATCAAGTTGAAGTCGTAATCGTATCTGGAATTAAAGAAAGGGGAGTACAAGCGGATGAAAAAATTCTAATGGAAATAAAAAAAATTTTAGAAGTATTTTCTGCAAATGGAGCAGTGATTGTATCAGACGGAGAAGATGATGAAAGTGTAATTCCAGTTATTCAAAATGTATTACCAGTTGTTTCTGTACAAAGAGTTGTCATGAAAGTGAGTAGAAGTGTAGAATATTCCTACGCAGTTTTTGGAAAATATCTAAAAATGTTAGTGTATGATTCAAAATATTCTAAATTTTTCTTAGGAGTTCCAGGAATACTTTTGTTGATTGGAGGAATTGCAACGATTTTTGGATATACTGAAGAAATATTTGCAGTGTTAGTAAGCATTTTAGGTGCCACATTTTTAATTAGAGCTTTTGATGTAGATAGAGCATGGGCTAATTTGACAAAACCTACACCTATGGGTTTTATCAGAATATTTACAATGGTTGCAGGTATTTTGTTAATTTTGTCATCAGTTCCAGCTGGAATTAATGGAATTGATCAGAAATTAGTAGAAAAACATTCAGAACTTTTTACAATATTTTCAGATAAAATAATAATTAGTCAATTTGTCACAGGGGCATTACCAATTTTATGGATGGGTTTGGGTGCGATTTTTGCAGGAGTATTGCTCAGTAATTGGATAGGTGGAGTCCCAAGACAAATTAGCGATATTTTAAGAATAGTAGTTCTTGCTGCGTTGTATCCTATAACATCTCAATTTATCATTATTATTATGAATGACGATGTTGATTCAATCACACTGTTACCACCTTTGTTAGCAGGTCTTGCTGCCACATTGATCTCAGCCACAATTCTCTTTAAAAAATATAGAAAACAGAAACGCCAAGAGATGGTTTCAGACTAAAATAAGCAATAATTTATTTGGAATAACTTTATTCCTGAAAAACACTGATATCATCTAGTGTGTATCAATTATTAATGGTGTTTAGACATTAACAAGATAAAAGACACAGTATTCCAATTATCTGGATTATACAAAATTTATTCAAAAAGACTTGAAAATGAAATACGCGGAGGAGATATTCCAAATCATCTTGCCTTGATTTTAGATGGAAATAGAAGATGGGCAAAAAGACACCTCGCCATTCCAAAAACAGGTCACTGGAAGGGTGCGGATGCAGTAGAAAACCTTCTTGATTGGTGCGAAGAATTCGATATTAAAATAATTACCTTGTATGCATTGTCAGCAGAAAATCTAGATAGAGATGATGAGGAATTAGAACATCTTTATGAATTGATTCTCATCAGGCTAGAAAAACTGTACAATGATCCCAGAATTCATAAAAATAAAATGAGAGTCAAAGGAATCGGTAGAATAGAACTATTACCTGATTCAATCAAAGAAGTTTTAAAACGATTAGATGACGTAACAAAAAATTATGATAATCATTTTCTCAATATTGCATTAGCATATGGAGGACAAAATGAATTAGTGGATGCTGTAAAGAAAATAGCTGAAAAAATTAAAGATGGATCTCTTAATGTTAATGATATAAGTAAAAAAGAAATTGAATCCAATTTATACACATCACATTTACCACAATCATCACCAGATATGATTTTAAGAACATCTGGTGAAAAAAGATTAAGTGGATTTCTCATGTGGCAAAGTGCGTATAGTGAATTGATTTTTATGGATATATTTTGGCCAGAATTTAGGAAGATAGATTTGATGAGGGCTATCAGAACATTCCAAGAAAGAAAAAGAAGATTGGGAAAGTAATTAGGACGAACATAGAAATGATAGAAGAAACATCTGCAGGCATAGTTTTGTTTAGAAAAGAGAATTCAAAAATTTTATTTTTATTGTTACATTATCCGTCAGGACATTGGGATTTTGTTAAAGGCAAAATGGAAGAAGGTGAAACAACTCGTCAAACAGCTATAAGAGAAACACGAGAAGAGACAGGAATCGCAGACATTGTATTTTTAGATGATTTTGAGGAATGGATAGAATATAATTTTCAATTTCAAGGAAAATTGGTTCATAAGAAAGTTGTTTTTTTCTTGGCAGAGACAAAAACTGAAAAAGTTTCAATTTCACATGAACATCTTGACTATACTTGGATGGATTATCAAACAGCCATGGAGAAAACAACGTTTGATAATGCAAAATCAATTTTAACTAAATCAAAATCATTACTTACCAAAACTTTGTAATTGTAATTCTTTTGAAACAGTTACAGGATTTTTATCATTAAGTATTGTTCTACCTACAATTAGATAATCAGCCCCAGCAGAGATGACATCTTTAGCACTTCCTCCTTGTGTACCAATGCCTGGTGAAAATATATCCAATTTTGTACCTGCTTTTTTGTTACAATATTGAATAATTTTCGGAAATGTTGCACCGACTATAATTCCATCAACTTTAGAAAATATAGCCCAATCTAAAAATAATTGATAGAGTTGCTGTTTTTTGCCCATTTTAATTTCCATATCATATGATAATTTGGCTTCGGGTGCACTCATATGACATAATGTAATAACACCCTTGTTTTCCTTGTGAGAAGATTTCACCAATTGTTTTAGGCTATCTAATCCCATTATTGGATTAGCAATTACTGCATCAAAACCTAAATTCCAAAGATGTTCTGTAGTAACTTTATTGGTATTACCAATATCATTTAATTTAATGTCAGCAATTGTTTGTAATCCATAATTATGAGCAGTTTTATTGATTTTAGAAATTTCTTTTAAACCCAGAGGTAAAAGTAAATGGAAATTCAGTTTAATTCCACATAGATACGGATGTAATTTTTTGATGTTATGTATTGACTTTGTCTCTAAATTATTTACAGATGAATCATAATCATTAGCAAGAATAATTTTGCCATTCGTTTTTGAGATCTGAGAAATTCTAGTTTTGAAGGTGGCCATAATCAACTAAGGGATGTGTTTCTTTTAGTTTTATAATTTTGATATAAGAATAACCATGTTCTGAGGGATTTTCTACAAATGAAGGTTCAGCATCATTATTAGTTGTGAATTTTAAGAATGGTTTTTTAGGATCAGAATCAAGTACTACATGACAAAAATAGGAAGTGCCTTCTTCACTAAAATTCATAAAAACTCCAACAAGCCATTTATCAGTGTGTGGGAATAAAAACAATGGAAATGGAGATTCTTCAAAACCCCAAGTAAGTTTTGCAAGACTAGATAGATCTTCAAGCTCAATAGGCAGATATCTGTCAGCAGTTCCATTTCCAGGTTTCAATGCATCAGGAAGAGATTTTATTCTTACAATAGGAGAGTACAATTTACTTGCATCAGATGTAGAATTTACAATGTCAGATTCTTCTTTTCCACCTTTTAATCCATAACAAATGTAATGGCCTGTGTGTTCAAATGGTGTATAATACACGATTGGTTTTTCTTTCAAGATGTCCATTTGGACTGATAAAACTTTCTGACCATTATGTTCATGAAGAAACGATACACGTGGTGCACGTTCAAGAGCACACACTAATCTAGAAAATTCCAGTGTGGAAGAAACTTGAATGTAACGAGGTAATTTATCCACAGTTATTTTTTGCACAATACTAAATTAAACTTACCCAAAATTTTCCAGCCTATTTTCTTCTATCAATTATTTCATTAATGGCAGGTCCTGTTCCAATTATTGTTACAGGCGTGTTTAATTTATCTTCAATGTTATTTATGAATAATTGTGCATCTTTAGAAAGTTCTTCAAAAGATGTTTTGCCTGCACAGTCTGGAAATATCACATCTAGTTTTGTTATAGAAATTTGAGTTGCACTATTAAGCATGATTGCACGCCTAGCCAAATCAAAATCAAAATCAGCTGCACGCCTCTGTCTGCCAGTTACAGTTCCAAATTCAGACCAACCCTTACTTTCAGCTTCTGCAAGCGTAAGTTCTTTTGCTAAGGGTCCAGTGCCAACACGTGTAACATATGATTTGAAGACAACAATCACTTCATCAACTTTTTTTGGTCCAAGCCCGATGTCAGCACAAATTCCAGAGGCAGTAACATCTTTTGAAGTTACAAAAGGATATGTTCCATGCCATAAAGATAAAAATGTGCCCTGAGTTCCTTCAACTAATACATTTTGATTTAAAGAAAGTGCAGAGTTTATTTCAGCAGGAACATCTACAATCAATGAAGATAAAGAATCTATATCTTTTGCCAATTTTAAAATTCTCATTGCTCTATCTGCATTTGCAGGGCCAGTACCAGACCCTGTACTGCCAATTTTTTCTTTTAATTCACCTTTTGAATCTTGAATTAGATGATTTTCCTCAATAATTCCACAATGTTTGTCAATAAATGTGCGACCAGATGCATCAAAATCATGCATTTCTTTTAATAATACAGTTGGGTTAATGACAACACCTGGACCAATCATCATTTTTGTATTTTTATTCAAAAATCCGCTTGGTAACATTCTGACTTTGTATATTTTATCACCATCTCTAATTGTATGACCGGCATTTGGACCAGCACCACCACGAACAATAATTTTTGGATTATCTTTCATTGCCAAATATGAGATGATCTTTCCTTTACCTTCATCTCCAAAAAATCCACCAACAACAACAGTTGAAGTCATATTCTCGAACTTGAATTCCGTTTATTTAAGCTAAAGTGTTGTCATATGATTTAATATTCAATTAGAAATAGAATTGAACGTTGACAGAACCAAATTATGCAGGAAATATCATAGTAATATTGGCAAATCTTCCAGATTTTCTTAGAATACCTGTTTTGAAAAAAAGAATGGTTGAATTTTTTTCAATGTCAGAAATAGATAAAAAAGAAATTATTAATAATGCTCTGGAGGCTGGACCTACAATTCCTTTTTCAAATTTTGCAAAACTTTTCAAGACTTGGTTAGAGATCTTAACTACACTATCAGAAGAACAACGAAATGGATTATTCTCTGGATACATCAATGAAATTTCTGAATCTCCACAAAAATTAATTGCATTTAATTTAGATGGTATATTAGAAACTTTCTTAACATTGGATGAAGAAGAAAAAGACATTCTTTCGCAAACAATAAAGAAAATAATTAATGAACTTGATGTAGAGAGAAAAAGAAAATTAATGATAGTCATACCAGATAACGCAAAAAAACACTTAAAGTTTTAGGCGTCTGGAAGTTTATCTGGTTTTCTATTATCTTCATTAGCATAGTCTACTATTTCTCCTTCAGGAGAAAGTACACCTGCAAAGATTTTTTCATGTTTTTTTAATAATTTTCTATGATCCACCATCGACATATCAAGTCTCATTTCATTCATCACCATTACACGATATTCTTTCCATTCAGCCCAACATTTGTTGCAAACGGGATATTTCTCAGCAACTACATCAAGTTCCTCATTATCAAGAATGACGATTTTACATTTTGTACAAGTTCGATTCATAGATTGTAACAAAAAAGAACTCCTTTTATCTTTTATTGAACGTAAAGCAATAATAATTAACAAACGTAAAATCAAATGTGAAGATAAAATGTCCAAAATGTAAGAAAACTGCAGAGTTGTCAATGGATTTTTCTTTTGTAAAATGCGAAAGCTGTGATTTAGATATGAGTTATGGTGAATATGTTAAATTTATTGCACATAATGAAACAACATACTCAGATATTCTTGGTGATTATACTGGCAGCACTGAAGGCCAATCTGCGGGGTCTTTAGATGAATGGGATTAACAACATAGTAAAATCATTCAGCAGATTAAAATAATTAGATTGATGAATGTTAAACATCATTGGAATTTCTATTAGAAAACATACTAAATTTGGTTGGATTTTTGGTAGGACTTGTAATAGGAATAATGTCAATGATTGGATTTAGAAATACAGGTAGCCCCACATTATTTAGATTAACAGTTGCATTTTTTTCAATCAGTATCGGGTTTTTTGTAATATGGGCAGGATACATGGCAGAAGATTTCGTGATAAAATCAGGCAACATAGAAAGATGGATTCAAACTTTAGGAATTGTCATTCAAACAATAGGATATTTTTTTATAGCATTTTCACATAGCATCAAATCATTTTTTCCAAAATCAAGGTATTTTAGAACGGTTGGAATTTTTCCATTATTCTTAGTGTCTTCTGTACAAATAGAACACATCTTTAGATCTGTTTCATTTATTTTACTATCTTATGGAGCAATTGAAACAATATTATCATATTTTGAAAATAAAAATAAAGGAGCTATATCCGTAGCGACGGGATTAGCATTGTTAGCTCTTGGAGAATTTTTAGGTTGGTATTCATTTGTGTTTCCAGAATCTATATTATATTCAGTTTCTATGATTATTAAAATTGGAGGTTTGATTGCATTGTTTATTCCAATAAGTAAAATTCCTTTAACTAAGATAAAATTTGATAATGATTTCGAGTAATTAGTTACTAGGCTCAAATTAATTACAAAATTAAAATTTGTCAAATTCTTTTATCTTTTTAGTATAGTACAAAATATCAACTCACTCTCATAGAAATTATGAAATTAACGTATACAGAGATAGATATGGTTGAATATAGAACACATATGAAAATTATTGGAGACATATTATCCACCACGCGTGATGACCTCCAAGATGAAGAAGGTGCCACAGTAACTTATCTTATTAGAAAAGCTAACATTTCACATTCTAGAATTTCTAGAATTTTGAAGACTTTGGTATTGCAGGGGTTATTAGAACAAGTAGATACGCAAGGTTCAAACAAATACAGAATTAGTCAATCAGGACGAGAATTTCTTCAAGCATACAATACATTCACAATTTTTGCAGATAATTTTGGCCTAACAATCTAATCTTCTGTTTCTTCAAATTCATCTAAATCATCATCAAAATCATCTTGGAAATCTGTATCTTCATACTCAGATGATGGGTTAGACATTACTCTAATTAGAAATTTTTGTTCGTTAAAAAACTTATTCAAATGTAAATGAATAATTAAAGAAAAGAATACGAATAATGTAATTGAAAGTTAAGTGTAATAAAGAAAATATTGTAAAAGCAGCTAAAATAATCAAAAGTGGAGGCATTGTTGTTTTTCCAACAGATACAGTGTATGGAATTGGTTGTAATCCATATGATAAAAAAGCAATTAAAAGAATTTATAAAATTAAATCAAGAGAAATTTCAAAATCACTTCCAATTTTGGCTTTTTCAAAAGACATTGCAGCAAAAATTGTAGAATTCGACAAAGATTCAGAAAAGATCGCACAAAAAATTTGGCCAGGCCCACTAACTTTAATTTTAAAATTAACAGATAAGAAACTTAAGGTAACACTAAACGAAGTTGATAAAATTGCAATCAGGGTTCCAAAACATCAGTGTGCGTTAGAACTTTTAAAAAAATGTGATTTTCTAATTGGCACAAGTGCAAATATTTCTGGAACTGGTCCATTTAGAAACTCACAAGAGTGTTATCAAAATATCCATGACTTTGATCTTTTCTTGGATGGTGGAAAAATAACAAGTAGTGGGGAATCAACAATAATCGAATTTGAAGAAGGAAAATTGAAAATTCACAGAGAAGGAGTTTTAACAAAAAAGGAGATCTTGAAAATACTTTGAATCTAATAATTACATGTGCTAGACATTTGGAATCAGAAACTAAGCAAGAATTAATAGGCATTTTAGAAAAATTGGGGGATTCAGAACCCATAATATCTATCACAAATATGTCTGGAATTTTGACTGCTGAAACGAAATTAGAACCAATCGAGATTATAAAAAAAATCAAAGAAATGATATTAGATGAACCATGGTGTGTTAGATATTGTCTTAGAATAATTCCTATTCAGAAAATTACAGAAACTAAGATTGAGAGTATTGAAGATGGAATTTCAGATTTGATCAAATTGATTTCTAATGAAGAATCATATAGAATATCAATTGAGAAAAGAAATTCTAACATTTTGAGTCAAGAATTAATTTCTAGAGTAGCAAAAAAAATTAAAAATAAAGTATCATTAGAATTTCCTGACAAAATTATATTAATTGAAGTGTTGGGAAATAAAACAGGAATTGCAATTGTCAAAAAAGCAGACATTTTAAGCGTAGAAAAAACAAAGAGAAGTATATCAGAGTAAAATTGCAGATTTTTCTATCAGTATATCTTCAAGAGGATTTTTTGATAAAACTGTATCAAGTTGTTTATCGGTTATTTTAAAATATTTTTTTATGAATGAAGTATTGTCTTTTGAGAATATTTCAACAGACATAAAAATCAATTCTTTGTAAAGTGCATCCAACATTTTTTTATTGCCAAGTGTAATCAACACAAAGTTTTGTTTTGGTTTAATTCCAGCAGTGTGAATTGCAGAAGAAATTTGTGAAGAAATAGCAAAGCGCATTAAAATATCCATTTCAAATTTGTTTGAAAGTAAAATATCATTTTTATCAGAAGAGATTGATAGTGAAATAATGTTTTTCAGATGATAATTATTTAGAATGAAATTACTGGATATGGCCTGAAGTTTAATTCCAGGAAATTGCTTTCTAAGTCTATCAAGGTAAGTAACATCAATGTGTTTTTGACCTTGAATTTCAATCACCTGAATTAATTTGTTAGAAATATTGAAAATTAATCTTTTAGAAGAACCTCCATGAATAATTGGGATTATACTTACCACATCATCGTTTTTTATTTTAGTTATTTTTCCTTCTAGAGCTGAAGAATCAACACCGTTAATTGCTATCAATATATTTTCAACATCTAACTTAGGAGTCTCAGCAGGTTTTAGTTTTAAGAGTAAATCAAGGAGTTCTTGAATGGAAATATCAGATTTATCGATTTTTAAGTTATCAGTAGAAAATGACTTTTTTGCTCCTCCTACCAGTTTAATTATTATCATGTATTGATCATCAAAAGTGTTAAAAATTAATTTTTTGTTTTGTTATGGAATTTATTCTTCTGTATCTTCACTCGTTTCGGATTCAGGCATTATTTCAAAGGCTTGCTCTTGAATGGCATCATCATCTTGAGAAATTTTTTCTTTCAAAGTATAATTTTCAATTTTAGAAGATTCTATTTGAGATTGTTTTGCTTTTTCTTCACGAATTTCTTTTTTAATAAATTTAGTAATATAACCTGCAATTTCATTTTTTAATCCTTTTGAACGAATTATAGCTATTTGGTCTAATGCTTTTTTATTATCAGCAAAATCCTCTCCAAATTTTGGCTTGTGTCCATCCAGTACTTCATAAGAAAGACGCTTAATTCTATCCACTCTTCATATAATGAACTAGGGTTTTTTATACCTATATTTGAAGGAATGATTTTGAGTTTTCTTCTAATAGTGAAGCCATTTCATCATATGATTTACCAAGTATTTTTGAGGCACAAAAAACAACACTTGGAATAAAACTGATTTGTCCAGATTTCATTTCAAAGCACTTTGAGAATTTTACAGGACCATCTGTTTCAACAAGAATTTTTGTCTCAGATGTTTTAGATAATAGTATTTGTTTGTCATTTGCATAAATCATAACAGGGCCATATGAAACAAAAAAGCCCATGTCCATTGCTTTTTGAAGTTGTTTTTTGCTTCCATCAAACCAATGAAGTAATGCATGCTTAGTGTCATAAGAAGTCATTATAGAAAATATTTCATCAAGACTTTTCCGTGAATGAATTGAAATTGGTTTTTGGAATTTTTCTGCGAGAGAGAGAAGGGTTTCAAAAAGATAGATTTGCCTTTTACTATCTTCGCTAGATTTTACATATGTAGGATCTAGCCCAATTTCTCCAATGCCAGAAATATATTGGTGATTTTCACTAATTAGATTTATCATTAATTCTAGATCATCATTTGCACGTTCCGGATGAATTCCAATAAAAGGTAAGATAAGTTTGTTATTTTTTCCAAGCTCCAAAGTTTTTCTAGAAGTTATACTATCCATTGAGACACAACAAGCTTTTATTTTCATATTTTCCATTCCCTTAATTATATAATCCAAATCATGTTGATAATATGGATCCGATAAATGAATATGAGAATCGTATAACCAAGTCATTGTTCCAACTTTTAAAATAGTCTGTATAAATCGATTCCTTAGTGATATTTTTTAACTCATAATCTTTTATCTGAAAAAAGACAAGAGAAATCAATGAAGGCATCAGAACTTGGTATTTCCGCAATGTATAGAATTTTAAAAAAAGCAGGTGCTGAGAGAGTTAGTGACGAGTCAGCAGAAGAGTTGAGAGGTATAATTGAAGAATTAGCTAATAATATTGCAAAAAGTGCAGTGGACATGGCTTCTCATGCAGGAAGAAAAACGATAAAAGCAGAAGATATCAAACTTGCTTCAAAACCATTTATTTAATTTTAATCTAAAGAGTTTAATTATTCATTTCATATTTTTCAAAACGGTGCGGTGGCAGAACGGTTATGCGTGAGCCTGCAAAGCTTATACAAAGGGGTTCGACTCCCTTCCTCACCTTTCAGTGTTTTAAGTCAATTCAACAATTACTTGTCCCTTCATCCAAGGATGTAATGTACAAAAATAATCATAGGTTCCAATATTTTCAAAAATAAATGTAAATGATTCCTCAGGATCTAAATATTCACTATCAAAAAACCCACTTGGCTCATTATAATAACCAGAGGTCACACTATGGAATGCTGCATCTTCATTCATCCAAGTAACTGAATCACCTTGTTTTATTACAATTTTTGATGGGGTGTAACAAGAATTAGTTTTCTCACATCCTGGACGTGAAACTTGTGATGACATAACAACATCTCCTTTGAGAATTATTTTTGGTTCATTAACATCTTGAACAAAATCAGTATTTTGTGATACGGTCATAATTCCTAATGTTATTCCTGTTATCATTACTATAATTGAGCCTATTACTAATATTTTTTTTTCCAAATTACATCACATATAGAACTGAGTTATTATGTAATTACCAAATTGTCTAAATATATAACATATTAGAAAAACCATTTGACTCAAAATGGCAACGGATTATTAGAGTATATTCCAGGTTCGCATACATTATTAACTCAAAAAAATTCTAGTACACCTTTAGAAGGATTTTCAGAAAATGTCAAAGGAAGTATCCAAGAATATGCTGAAAATTCAAAAAATGAGATAGAAAAAGGCAGTAATTTTCTTCAGTGGGTGCTCACACGAGTTTTTGAGGCTACAGAAGATGATGCAGCAGATGCAATTGTGGATGGTGCAAATGATCTTGGTATTGATGCCTATCTTCCAGTAGATTTTTCAGATAACACTATTCGTCTATTTCAATCAAAATATGGAACATCTCATTCATTTGAAGCGATTGCTAAATTCAAAGAAGACGCAAAACGCTTACTTGGAAAAGATGTATCAAAAATGAGGCCTGAATTAGCACAACTTGTTACAAAAATCAAAGAAAAGAATCTAAAAATAAAATGCTGTTATGTGACAGATCAAAAAGTGGAATATCAAGACGATCTAATAGAAATCATAGATATTGAAAAGATCATTCAAAAATTATGGGAGCGAATAAAAAAACCTGCTGCTGGAAAAAGATCATCAATAAAATTAGAAAGAATGCTCAGACATGACAATACAATTCTCGGGATTTTGAAATTAAGAGAACTGACCGAATTTGTCAGCAAGAATAGAGATTATGTTTTTGAATCAAATATTAGACAATGGATGCAATTTAAAACAACCGTAAACAAAGGATTACGAGAAACACTTCAGAGTAATCCAGGAAAATTTTTTTATTATAATAATGGGATTACAATTGTAGTTAGTGATTTTGAAGAGTTGGGAGATAATGTTATTGAACTTCATGCACCACAAATTGTAAATGGTGCACAAACATCCAATTCAATTCTTGATCATTCAAAAAGAACTAAAAACATGGACGGTTCTATGACAGTCACCATAATCAAAGCAGATGATGAACAAGAACAAAATAATATTACAAAATACAGAAATTCACAAAATTCAGTTAGAGGAAAAGATCT
>JBOGRE010000176.1:0-1832 GCA_050749345.1 Nitrosarchaeum sp.
GTGCATGATTGACACTGACGTAACTATCTGCAAGTGTGACATATTTTCCAACCATTGCAATTCTTACTTTCTGGTCTTCATGATTTATCATGGATTCTGCAATCTTGTTCCATTTATCCCAATTCGCAGATGCATTTACCATTCCAACTTTTCCAAACTTTCTAAATAATGAATCCATTATTCCCTGATCATACAATATTTGTGGTATTTGAAAAATTGATTTTACATCATGACATGATAGTACATCATTTGCAGTAACATTGGTAAACATTGCTATTTTTTTCTTTGTCTTTTCTTCTAGGGGTGTTGTACATCTTACTGCCAAAAAGTCAGGCTGAATGCCGATTCTTCTTAATTCCTGTGCACTATGTTGTGTGGGCTTTGTTTTTTGTTCTCCTACTACATCCAATGATGGTGCAAGTGTAACATGGACAAAAATTACATTTTGTGGTCCTTCTTCAACTCTCATCTGTCTTAGTGCTTCTAAAAATGGCAAAGATTCTATGTCTCCAACAGTACCTCCACATTCTACAATCAAAAAGTCCAGGTTTTCTTCTTCAGCGATTTTTCTAATTCTATTTTTGATTTCATCTGTAATATGAGGAATTATCTGAACACATGCCCCTAGATACTCTCCTTTTCTTTCTGCTTCAATCACAGCTGAATATACCTGAGATGTGGTGATGTTGTGGCTTTTTGGAATGTTCTGATTTAGGAATCTCTCATAGTTTCCAATATCCATATCACATTCACCACCATCTTCTGTTACAAAGACCTCCCCATGAGCAACTGGGTTCATGGTTCCTGCATCATAATTCAGATATGGATCTATTTTGATACAAGACACCTTTTGGCCTGATAATTGTAATAATTTTGCAATTGATGATGTTGTAACGCCTTTTCCAAGGCCTGACATTACCCCACCCGTAACAAAAATAAGTTTCGTCTGCACATTAAGAAAACAAGTATCGGGTTTTTGTATGTTTTGCTGATCAGCGTATGAAATGATGAGATCTCTTACTATTACATATCTTACATCCGTATGAAATTTTTTATTTTTTTTAACGGGTGTTTGGACTTTTTAACGTATATTTTTTATTTCTCATCACATATCTGTGTACTGAGCACCTCTAGATAGTGGTCTTTACCTGAAATGGAGTTCCCCCCACTTACCGTTGAAAATAACAGACCACTACTCTTTAACGAGATGTTATAGTTTATCACTAAATTTAGATCTGAATGCATCCACTCTACTCTGAGTTTTATATTCCTCCGGGTGTGAATTTTTTCGTGATCGTTCCTCTAGCTTATGTTTGTGCTCTTCTCTGGCATGATGCAGTCTATCCTTTTCATGGATGAACTCTTTTTTACAGTGCTGACAGATTACGATGGTTTTATGATGTTGATGTCTGACGTGTTTTACCAAGTCATCATGATTGTCAAATTTTGCATCACATTGTATGCAATCATTTTTCTTGTTATGAAAAAATCTCAATATTTGATCTCAAAGACGTGTATATTTAAACTCGAGGTATATTGTCCATTTTGAAACTTTGTTCATTGGTTTTATGTAAAATGATTTTGTATATGCACTCAAAATTTACATTGTTATTCAATAATATTACAATTTTCTGGAATTAAATTATGATGGCAGAGACTGAGCCCTGTAGGCATGAATATACTCCTAATGGAACATTATCGTGTCGAAAATGTGGCAAAGTTCGTTACTGATTCATTAAATTTTTAAAAACAAAATAAATTTGTCTCATCTCAAATGCATTTGATATGTTACTTGTTTTTTGATGCGATATTTTGATTCTATAGTTTTATAG
>JBOGRE010000177.1:0-3471 GCA_050749345.1 Nitrosarchaeum sp.
TGTAATGAATGACTGGTTTTTTTTCTATTGGATCAACATGTCCTGCTATTACTTTACCATATACAAATAGATCTAGCTTTCCATCTTCATTACCACGTATTCCACACAACCCAATTTGTCCATTAGCCATCTCACAATATCTTGCACATGCAGTACAACGAACTTTTTTGTTAGGTAGTTTTTCATAAAGAATTGCCTCTTTATTCATTTAGATAGTTATACATGATTTTCCCATATAAGGTACATCCATCGTAATCCTAAAAGTATGGAAAAGATAACACTCATCATGAGTAAGCCTGGAAACATTTGGAGAAAAGTTCATGGTAAAATTACTAAAAAACCAACTAATTTCTCATGGCTAATTGAAGATAAACTCGCAGGTTCAGGAATGCCCACAAGTTTTGATGAACTAGATTGGATTCTAAAACAAGGTGTTACATCAATTGTAACCATGACTGAAAATGCATTACCTGAAAAATGGGTAAGTAATATTAGTTACTTACATGTACCTACACCAGATCTTACTGCTCCAGATATGGATAGAATAGATATTGTAGTTAACTTTATTCATAAAAAAATTTCTAATGATCAAGCTGTAATGGTTCATTGCGCAGCTGGAATGGGAAGAGCAGGAACTATACTAGCTTGCTACTTAGTAAAATATCAAAAATACTCTGCAAAAGATGCAATTAAAAAAATTAGAAAAGAAAGACCAGGTTCAATTCAATCTGAAATACAAGAATTAGCTATTAGTTTCTATGAAAAACATGTTAGAAGTTAATAACTTACATAAATTGTGATACTAGTTTTCCATCTACAATCTTAATCTTTAATATTTTGTTTTCTTGAAACACAAGAGTTATTCCACCATCAGAATCAGGATCTTCGACCTTTACAAGTTCTATCATTTTAATTTGTTCAAATTTATCCATATGTTTTCACTTATTCCGGAATTGATACGGCATCTATTTTTCCATCAACTGCTTTAATGAACAAAAACCTATTATCTTTAAAGATAAATGTAATTCCTCCTTCTTTATCTGGTTCTTCAACTTCAAGTATTGGTTGTCCTAATAGACCATCATATTTTACCATATTGATTAACTCAAAAAGTTCCTTATATCCCTAATTAATTGTGATCTCAATTTCCTTAGAGTTATTTTTAACATTTCCTGTTTCTGTATAGTCATGTTTTTGCCAAGATGCAAAAACTTCAGCTTCAATCTTATGTTTGCCTTTTCCTAAATCTGATGCCTTGAAAACAATTTTTTCATTAAAATCAAATAATTCCTGTCTTACTTCTTCTTCAGATAATCGAATAAATGGCTCAAAATTTTTGGCTACTTGAACCCAAATCCTTCTATCCTTATGAGGATTAACCAATTTAGGATTTCTAGTCCAAAAAATTGCTGCCTTTCTGTAAGTATCAATAGTTTTACCAATCTCTTTTTTTCTAAATCCACCAGAAATCAATTTTATACCATATTTCATTTTGAATGATACATCATTATTGTTATATGCCTTAGTCCAATTTGCCTCATTGAATGCATCTCTTAATCCTCCTTCTACTTTAAAACTAACATTAACTTCTATAGTGTCATTTAATGCGTATTTGTCCTTATTTTTTACTATCCCAATATCGGAAATCTTACTTTCTACCATCTAACCGCTCATAATGATTTATATCCACAATAAGTGCTTTTTCCGAATACATGAATGCTCAAGTTATCAGTTCAGAACCTAAGGAAATTAGCCTTTCTATCACCGAAACTGATATAGGAATTTTATACATAATTCAACATGAGCTTCTTAAGGAATCAAATATCTATTTTGCAGGCGTTATTGTAAAACATCCTCTTACTAATGAGTGCTGGATGAGAATCAATTCAAACACTAAACCAATGCAAGAAATCAAAAAAGCAACAGATTCAGCAATAAAAATGGCTAATGACTTTAAACAATTATTTAATTCTAAAATTAAGGTAAATTAGATGAAATTTTGCCCCATATGTGAGGTCAAATTAAAAAAAGGTGATTCTGCTCTCCAATGCCCAAAATGTAATTATGTTGAGGGAAAAGAAACCAAACAAACAAAGAAGACAATTCAAGAGCATGAATCACAATTTAATGTACTAAATCAAAATGAAGCAGTGGAAACATTACCTACAATCAAAATTGAATGTGAAAAATGTGGTAACGATGAAGCAGTTTGGTGGATGTTACAAACCAGAAGTGCAGATGAACCTACAACTCAATTCTATAGATGTTCAAAATGTAGACACACTTGGCGTAATTACGCATAACGTTTAACTGGAACATAAAACCCAAAAGAATTAGTTTGACTTTCGAAGCGAAAACAAGTGGTTCAGATGATCTAAAAGCTATCATCTCAGCTATATCCACACTTGTAGAAGAAGCTACTTTTGTTGCAACAGCAGAAGGAATTACTTTTAGAGGAATGGATCCTTCTCATGTAGCTTTAATTGATATATCTTGGCCTAACTCTGCATTTGAAAAATATGAATGTGATAGCGATATAAAATTTGGAGTTAGAATAGATGAATTTTCTAAACTTATTAAAAGAGCTGATAAAAAAGATAGTATCGAAATTAGTATTTCTGAACAAAACATGTTACTTGTAACAATTGGTAAAAATAAAAAATACAAAATGCGTTTAATTGAAAGCTCTGCAACTGATACACCATTACCAAAAATTCCATATGATTCTAAAATCACTTTATCATCTTCTAGATTTGACAAGATTTTGGGTGATGTGCAAGTTGTATCTGATTATCTCACTATTCATACATCTGATTCTAAAGCAGATTTTTCTGGAAAAGGTGATTCGGGTGAAGTTGTAATTGATCTTGAAAAGGATACAGAAGAAATAGGTGAAATCTATTCAAAAGAGGATAGTATTGGTACGTATAGCCTCGAATATCTGAATCCTGTAGTTAAAGCAGTAGGTACAACAGCAGGTCAAATTACATGTGAATTTTCCAGTGCAAAACCTCTAAGAATTGAATTCAAAGTAGCGAATATAGGCAGAATCCACTTTTATTTGGCTCCACGAGTAGAAAGTTAAAGCATTTAAAGATTAACTGATTCAGGTACTTTGAATTGAGACTAGTTCTAAAATATGGCGGAACATCAATTTCATCCGCTACAGATATTCAAGCCGTTGCAAACTACGTTAATTTATTATCCAAACATAACGAAATAGTAATAGTTTGTTCTGCAATTAGTGGTACCACTGATGATCTAATAGAAATATCACAATCCATAAAAAAAGAAAACAAAAACAAGGCTGAACAACTGGCATCAAAAATTATCAATAGACATAAACAACTTGCAAAACAAACAATCAAAAAATCAACAACTAGAAAAAAATTATTAGAAAAATTAGATACAGATTTTCGAGAACTTTTTGCATTAATTGAAGGTATGGTTCTATTGGGTGAAGTGACACCT
>JBOGRE010000178.1:0-4524 GCA_050749345.1 Nitrosarchaeum sp.
TCCTCCCATTGCATGGAAAAAGAATTCAAGTGCAGACAAACCTTCTCTGTAATTTGATTTTACAAATCCATGTGCATCTGGATTATTGTCATGTTCTTGATAATGAGGTAATGCACGATTATTGTAACCATCATGTAATCTATTTCCACGCCTAGATTGTTGTCCTAATGCACCTGCCATCTGACCAATGTTAAGTGATGAACCTCGTGCACCAGTTGTAGCCATGATTCTTCCAGCATTACTTTGATCAAGGGATTGATCTGCAGTCATTCCAGCTTTATCTCTTGCTTTTCCCAATTCATTAACAATGTATGCCTCTAATGCTTCTTCAGGTCTCATTCCTCTAGTTAGTTTCAAGGTTCCTTTTTCATATTGAGAAGTAAGATCAGCTATGATGCCATATGTTTCTTGAATATCATCAAGAATCTGTTGTTTTTCTTTTTCTGGTACTTCAAGATCAGCGTAACCATAACTAAAACCATAATGAGTGATGTATTGTTTTACCATAATTAGAATAGAGTTCAAGAAGTTCTTTGCTTTTGTATTGCCGTAGTCTTTTGCAATTCTATGCAATACACTTTCTGGTTCTTCAGCACCTATCGACGATTTGTCAATTACACCGCTAATTAGTTCGCCGTTTTTAATTACAACATCTTTTTGAGCACCTTTGGTTCCTTTTGACCATTTTGAGGTAATTACATAGTTGAAGTCTTTTGGCAAGAATAATGAGAATAGTTGTTTACCGGTGTATGCAGGTCCATCTTTAGTTTTTGTTGCAGGTTTTGGAAGTTTATCAGTATATCCACCAAGCATTGCATAATTGTAAAACTCTTGTAAGGTTAGAGTAGTATCATCTTTTGTTAAAAGATATGCTCCAGTAACAAAATCTCTTAATGCTCCAATTATTGGACCACCATATCTTGGAGAGATCAATTGATCTTGGACTCTCATTAACAGAATTGCTTCTGCTCTAGCTTCTTCACTTTGAGGGACATGAAGATTCATCTCATCACCATCAAAGTCTGCGTTATACGGAGGACACACAGATGGGTGTAATCTGAAAGTCTTTCCTGGAAGTACCCTTACATAATGAGCCATGATTGACATTTGGTGAAGAGAAGGTTGTCTGTTGAACATAACAATATCACCATTAGCAAGATGTCTCTCTACAAGATATCCAATTTCTAATGTTTCAGCTATTGTAGAACGATCTTCAACAAAATCTAGTCTGATTTTAACACCGTCAGGTCTAACGATATAATTAACTCCAGGAAATATGTTTGGCCCGTTAATTACAAGTTTTCTCATTCTTTCAATATTCCATTCAGTGACAATTTCAGGGATGGTTAGTTTCATGGCAACCTGTTCAGGAACTCCCACTTCAGATAAGTCCAAGTTTGGGTCAGGTGAAATTACAGTTCTACTTGAAAAATCAACTCTTTTTCCAGATAATGATCCTCTAAATCTTCCTTCTTTTCCTTTGAGTCTTTGAGTTAATGTCTTCAGTGGACGTCCTGAACGATGATGAGCTTGTGGAATACCAGAGACTTCATTATCAAAATATGTAGTGGTATGATATTGTAACAAATCTACTAAATCTTGAACAATTAATGGAGGAGTTCCAGCTTCCTTACTTTCTTTTAGTCTTTGATTAACTCTGATAATATCTACCATTTTGTGTGTTAAATCATCTTCAGATCTAATTCCAGTTTCAAGAATAATAGATGGTCTTACAGTTACTGGTGGAACAGGCAAAACTTGTAGAATAAACCACTCAGGTCTTGCAGTAACAGGATCATATGCTAAAAGATTAAGATCATCATCAATAATTTGAGTGAATCTTTCTCTGATTGTAATTGGGAGTAATCTGTGTTCACCTATCTCTGTTTTTTCAACAAAGATAGTTGGTTTGGTAAAGATTAGTTCGTACTGAGTTTTACCACAATGAGGACATTCTTTTGCTTTTTTTGCTTTTTCGATAATTTGTTCTGGAATACGTTTTTCTGAAATTACAGTGTATGCTGCATGTTTTTCTTTAATCTTTCTAAATTCATCCAGATCTTCTTGTGGGACTTTGAGTCTTGCACAAGAACGACAAGTGGATTGTAAAAGCTTGTAAATATAATCAATAAATGCAATATGTAAAACAGGTTCAGCAAGCTCAATATGACCAAAGTGTCCAGGGCATCTAGCTGCGGTGTTTCCACATGTCAGACATTTTTGTCCTGGTTCAAGTGTACCTAGTCTACCATCCATAAGGCCTCCTTGAACAGGCATTCCATCTTCATCATATGTTTCAGGAGCAGTGATTTCTGCAACAGAGTATTTTCGGATTTCAGTTGGAGACCAAACTGAAAACCTTATTGCATCGATTGATTTTATTGCTTGAATTGACATTATACTTTCTCCTTTATGAGTAACCTTGGAGCCACATTCAAACTTTGCATTTCTTGTAATAAAAGTTTGAATGCATATGCAACAGATACTGATGAAACTTTAGCTTTGTCACCACAGACTCGGCATACATATTTTCTTTGTTTAACATCATGATATGCAACTAATCCACATCTCTCACAAACAAAAATGTCTGATTTATCAGATTCATCAAGCAACCTATCTTTAAGAATCATTGATGCCCCGTATGCTATCAAACAATCTCTCTCCATCTCACCGAATCTTAATCCACCACCTCTGGCTCTACCTTCAGTTGGTTGTTTAGTTAACATTTGAACTTGTCCACGAGCTCTTGCATGAATCTTGTCTGCAACCATATGGTGTAATTTTTGATAATATACCACTCCAATGAAAACTTCTACTGGAAACGATTTACCAGTTCTTCCATCATACATTATTTCTTTACCAGAATATTTGAATCCAGCAGCATCCATTACTGGTTTGACTTCTTCCATTTTTTCTCCAACAAACGCAGAACCATCAAATTGACTTCCTCTTAGTGCAGCAGCTTTACCACAAATTGATTCCATGAACATTCCAACAGTCATTCTCGAAGGGAACGCATGTGGATTAATCAATACATCTGGTGAAATCCCATCTGCAGTATACGGTAAATCTTCAGCCTTTGCTAAAATTCCCAATACACCCTTTTGTCCATGTCTAGATGCAAATTTGTCACCAATTTCTGGAATTCTCATATCTCTAACTCTAATCTTGTACATTTTTCCACCTTCATTAGATTGTGTCATTACAACAGTATCAACAACACCAGTTTCAGATGGTCTTACTCCAATTGAAGTATCTCTTCTGTAAGGACCAGCTGACTCAAATTCTCTATATTCTTCCATAAATCTTGGAGGACTAGTTTTTCCAATCAAAATATCCCCACCATGAACTGGAGATTCAGATGCAACAATTCCGTCTTCTTCTAATAATCTGTAAGCTTTTTCTCCTTTGTATCCTCGGATATTATCTTCAGCGTTTGGAATTTCAAAAGTATCACGCATTCCACCTGGGTATTGTTTTGCTTCAGCATCATAAATTCTAAAGAAGAAAGTTCGTCCTAAACCTCTATCAACAGATGATTTACTTAGTACAATAGCATCTTCAATATTATAACCATCAAATGGCAATACCGCTACAACACAATTTTGGCCAGCTGGTCTGTCTTCTAATCCCAATAATTTCATTGCTTTTGTATTAACAATAGGTGTTTGTGGATACAGCATCAAATGTTGTCTCACATAAGTACTGGTATTCATCATCGGGGTTGAAAATCCTAAACTTTGTTTTGCCATTGCAGATTCATATGTATTTCTTGGAGATTGATTGTGTTCCGGATATGGAATTATAGATGCACCTGCACCTAAAATTGCTGGAGGAAATACTTCAAGATGAGTATGTTTCTTTGCATCTTTTTCATCTAATGTAATGTAACAATTTTCTTCTTCATTTGCGTCAATCATTTCCAATGCACCCATACGTAACAAATCTGTCCATGAAAGCAGTTTCTTGGAAATTTTATCTAAAAGATCTTGTGTCAGTAATGGTTTATTATCTTTAATTATAATTAAGGGACGCAAAACACGTCCTGCGTTACAATTAACATAAAGTCTTTTTGTCGAGCCTTCAATTTCTGATTTATGAAATGAAATTCCAACATGAGGATGAATCTTGGAGTTTCTTCTTAGTTCTCTAAGAGATTCTGCTAGTTGTGCACCATCTTTGTAATAACCAATTAATCTACCATCAACAAATATTCTAGCTCCATCTTTTTTTACATCTTCTTTTGCATCAAAGAAATGAATTGTTCCAAGATCATAGAGTTTCTCAACAATTTCTTCTGATGGAACGTTTACAGAAATGATTCCAGAAAGTGCCAGATTCTTTACAAGACCACAATTAGAGCCCTCAGGTGTTTCACTTGGACATATTCTTCCAAAATGTGTTGCGTGTAAATCTCTTGCCTCAAAGTTTGGTTGAGTTCTACTAAGAGGTGATTGGATTCTTCTAAGATGACTAATAGTGGAAAGATAGTTTGTCCTATCAAGTAACTGAGTTACACCAACA
>JBOGRE010000179.1:0-3962 GCA_050749345.1 Nitrosarchaeum sp.
CCCCACACGTTTTTGTTACCCTGTACATCGTTAACTATGAAGACGGGTCCTGCATGCAGACCTATTCTTACTCGAACAATTTCTGATGGGATTTTTGCTTTGTTATACTCGTTGAGTTTTTTTTGTAGTTGTATTGCAAGCTGTAAAGGAAGCTCGGGACCTTGAAGAAAACCTAATGCCATGCCATCGCCAGTTGGAAGAATTAGTATGGTGTCTTTTGGTGTTGATTTGTAAGCCTCACAATCTGCAATGCCGTTGTTTAGTACTTCAATTTTTTTTATCTGAGTCTTTGTTGACATCGTTGGGTCTGAAAGTCCAACAATATCTACAAAGAAGAAATTGGCATGAATTAGATTAAGGCTAGTGTTTATCCCCATCGTTGACAAAGTAATTAGAAGGTCCAAATAAACGCTCTTTGTCTGAATCGTCATTTTTTAGATTAAATGACTTTTTTATTAGAATTTTTTTAAAAATTTCACATAACTAGTATCACACTACTTTTGAGACATAGTTTATCACTTCGTTTCTAGAAAAAAGGATGCCGTGGATCCGAACCACGAAGAGAGTGGCGACTAAAATCATGGGCGGATCCACAGATCTGTTTTCAATTATGGAAAGTACGTTCTATTAAGAGTCGTATGTGTGCAATACGAACAGACAGCTCAATGAGAGCGTGGAGTGGGTCATTTAGTCCGATCAACTTAGCCTTATATACCAGTAGATTTGTGGTAGAGTTAAGAGTGGTATGGGGTGGCGAAGAGACAAGTAGCTCAGGTATCTGGGCAAAGTAATGTTGCATATTCTACAGGTAGTGTTAGCGTAATGGTTGTAGGAGATAGTTTGGATGCAGTTGATGCATTTAACAAATACCCGCAATTAACAGAGGTTCAAGTGTTGGGCGAAGAACGAAGTTGGAAAGAGATTGTAAAGTTGTATAAAACATTCAATCCAGATGTTGTACTTTTAGATGCAAAGAAATCTACTAGTGACGACTTCATGGCACTGGGTAAAATTAGAAAACTAAATCCACGCACTAAGATAGTTGACGTTTCCGCTGAGCAATTGCTCTAAGTACTAAATATCTATAGAATATTCTAAAATAAAAATCAGAGTCGTTGTATTAAAAAAATTACGACTCTGGACAGTTTGAACCGCAGACAGGGCACGAGCTTCGAAGACCATCATACTTCTTTTCCGAAATAACAATCGCTTCGCGAGATCCGCAGCCAATACATTGCACCTTATGCAATTGACTCATGTGTGTTAATGAGGCACCATTTCATATTACCTAAATTCAACAATGTAGCTTAGTTTTCATAATTTTAGCTGACTAGATGATATTAGTATGGTTTCACAAGTGCTCCTATGGAAACCAAATTGAAACTAGATTCCGGTACTTGGGGCAAAGAGGTACGTGCTTCTTTTAAGAAGGTAGTAGCGTTTGACCTCCTCTTTTATGCCCTTGGTGCTATGACCGGTGGTGGAATCGTAGGCGCAATCCTCCTTTCTTAGGATTGCCCCCTACGGTTTTTATTTTTTAGATAATAATTAGTCCTTTCAACTTACCCACCAACTCAACTACTTTCCACCCTGCCACTTTTGAATTTACAAAGCGGTTTTTTATATCAAGTGGAATAAAATTTGGAACAAGCACTTGTATCAGAATACCTCAGCACTGTATCTTCTACAGGTAATCTAAGCATAATGTTTCTTGATGACAGCGTGGACCCAGTTGAAATATGTGGTAGACATCCTGAATTAACGGAAGTACAGATTGTTGACGGCACGTACAAAGGAAACGAGGTTGTTAGCTTGTATCTAAAAATGAAACCAGATGCAGTATTTGTAGATTTTAAGAAACTCCGAAATGATGGCATTTATGCAATTGGAAAAATTAGAGAGATAAATCCAAGTGCCAAAATAATATCTGTTTGAGAAAATAACCGTTAAAACACATTACCCATTGTTCTAATCTTGTCTCCATATTGTGCGTGATCAGGATAGACGCTGGTCGTCTCATGGTTTCAGAAATTGTATTTTGTATTGTTGTCTGTATTATTTTGGTACATGTTCGTGTACATTATTGAGATTATAGTTCAGACTTTTCGTTGAGGAAAAAAGCTATTGCAATGGTATCTTTGTCATTATTGGTCTTTTTCCCTAGTAATGTCATTGGTCAAGAATTTGTTAACAGCATAGACACAACTTTGCCATGGGAGGTAAAACCAGACAGGCCAATTCGAGTCATAATAAACGCCGAGACATCAATATCGGATGATAAGATAAGTGCCGTCAAAAATGCAATAATGTCTGAAAATTCCTTTACAAAAGGAGACAAAACGTTTTATGAGGGATGGAAGGGTGCGTTGGATGAAGCATCCAAACACTCTACTAGGTTATCAATACCAACAACTTTTAACATAATTGAATCAAATGAGCCAGGAAACAAGATAATCATAACACTAACTGAGGCAAAAGATAAGTATGGAGATTCTGGATTTACCAGAACGGTTGTAGATCATCACCGCCTTGTAGGTGCCAACATAACCATATATGATGTAGACAATCTGACAGTTGAAGAGATTACAACAATTACAAGACATGAGTTTGGCCATGCGTTGGGTCTTGGTCATTCTACCTATCCCGAGGATTTAATGTATGAAGAAATTATCACATCTCATCCGTTTATTTCTGATTGTCATATTCATGCCATATCAGAGTTGTACAATGAAAAAACTCTAAGCCATATTTTATGTGAAAAATATCAAGTCTAATTTTTGGTGTCAGTTTGTGGCTAGTAATTAAATTTAGTGCTTCAAACTTAAGAAGGTCTCAAATTATTGTAAATTAAGATAAAATGTCAGACACAAATCCAAGTGATAAGCCAAGCAGAGAGGTACGAGCATCTTTTAGAAAGGTGGTTGCATTTGACCTATTATTTTTTGGTCTAGGTATTCTAGTAGGACTTGGTATTGGAGCATATATCGTTCCTGCTTTATCCAAGTAGGTTCTCCTCATTTTTCTTATTTCTATCCTGAAGACTAAAAAACTTGTAATCTATTAAGATCAGATACAGATTCAAATGTCACTTGGTATCAAAATAAAGTATCTTAACATCTATGAGAGTTACTTTAAAGGCAAAGGAGAGATTGATGGCAAGGAATATACAATAAACATTCAAAATGAGAGACGAGGAAAGGTCATAAGATTTCCATTTGAACCGCCAAAAAAAGAAAATGTGTTAGTTAGACTCTCAGGAGTTGGCGATGTATATGTAGAAGATTTTTTGCCATACAAAGGAGAGTCTGAATGGATTGAGCTTGATTCCGATCTTATTACATTCTATGTTGCCGACCATCAAGACCAGTTTGATTATTTAGAAATTTATCAAAGCGACGAATAGATGCTTGTAACAATTTAGTGCAAAATTGGTTTTTATTTATTAGCTAAAAGAATTAGCACTTTCCAAGGAAAAACCACTTTTCCTTTCTTAACATATTTTTGTGCGCATTTTCCGGCAATCTCCTTCATAGCCTTGCGCTTAGTGGTAGTTAGTGGCTTTAATTTTTCTTTGAGTGGTTTTGCCATATATGCAAAATAATCATTCCAATAATCCTCAAATCTTCCTGCCTTGTAGGAAAAGTTGAACTCATGTATTCTAATTTTTTTATACCCAGCCTTTGCAAATTCCTTTTTTAGTAAATCTTTTGTTCCAAATCTATCAAAATTTGGTGTGCCTGGCGGAATAAAACCTGGAACAAACTTTAGAATTGCATCTCTAATGCAACTGAAATATGGCGCAGAATACTTGTCACCATGAACTGCAATCGCGATTGTTCCGCCGTTCTTTAGGATTTTTTTAATATTTTGAAGCGCAGCCTGTGGGTGTGGCAAAAACATTAGTCCATATTGGCATGTAACTGAATCAAATTTTTCTTTAAAACTTAATTTTTCAATATCAG
>JBOGRE010000180.1:0-1863 GCA_050749345.1 Nitrosarchaeum sp.
TTGATTCTATTCCATTTCTTCCAATTTCAATAAAAGCATCATAAACAGAATCAAATTTTGAATAAATACTATCTTCTAATTTTTCAATATCTTCATCTGAGAGTTTTCCCTTTTCTTTAACATTTTCTAGTAATGTTTTCCCTTTTTCAAATTTCTTTACTTCTTTTAACTTCTGCTTTTTTTGATCTTTAGATACTTGTTTTAATGAAAGATCTATATCACCTCTATCTAGATTTACTTTTTTTACTAGTAATACTTTTTTTTCTCCATCTCTTACAAATTTACTAACTGATCTAATCCAACCTGGTGCAATTTCTGAAATATGTAAAAATCCCTGAATTCCATCATATTCATCTAAAGTGACATAAGCACCATGATCCATTACTTTGGTTATTGTAGCAAGAACAATTTCTCCTTGCTCAGGCATCTCTTGAACTTCAGTAGACATTTCTTGTAAATTTTTCTTATGTATAATTTAATGTTGCTAGTTAGAAATCTATTCCTTTTTTTGCTTTTATGCCACGTTGAAATGGGTGCTTTATTTCTCTCATTTCTGTGACTAGGTCTGCCAATTCAATAATTTCATCTTTAGCATAATTTCCAGTTAGTATAAGATCTAATTCTCGTGGTTTTGATTTAATCAAATTAAGAACATCTTCAACTTTTACTAGACCTAAATTTATGGCATAATTTATTTCGTCTAAAATTACAATATCATACCTTCCTGATTGAATTTTTTCAGTACTGATTTTAATTGCCTCTTTTGCAATTCTTTCGTGCTCTTCTTTGGGACTCTTGTCATCTATTATTCCAACAAATCCTTTTCCAATAGCAACCATTTCAAATTCCGGTTCTAATCTCTTAGATGAATACATCTCACCATAATGCCATGATCCTTTGATAAACTGTATCATACAGATTTTTTTGGCATAACCTGTTGCTCTTAATGCAATTCCTAAAGCCGCAGTAGTCTTTCCTTTACCTTTTCCAGTATATACAATAGTTAAACCATCCTCATCCATGGATAATTCATGAATTATCCAAGTAAAAACATTGAGTATTGTTTAGACTAAATGTATCAATTTAAATAAAAAACGATTCTAAACATACGAATTGAAAATCCCAAGAATTACATTAGCAGGAGCTACCAGTGGAGTTGGGAAGACATCTATAACATGTGCAATTATCCATTCTTTACAAAAAAAAGGCTTTTCTGTACAACCCTTCAAAGTAGGTCCTGATTACATTGATCCAAGTTATCTTTCAAGCATATCAAATCATGAAGCATTTAATCTTGATGTTTGGTTAATGGGAAAAAATCAACTTTTGGAGAGCTTTGTATCTAATTCGAAATCTGATATTTCTGTAATTGAAGGAGTAATGGGATACTATGATGGATTTAGTGGAAATTCGAACTATGCTAGCACTCAACATGTTGCATCTATAATAAAATCTCCTGTAATTTTGGTATTAGATGCAAGTAAAACTGCTAGATCAATTGCAGCAACAGCACTTGGGTTTCAAAAATTTCATAGAAATTCTAGAATTTCAGGAATCATCCTAAATAAAATTAATAGTAAAAAACATGAAATTTTATGTAGGCAAGCACTTGAAAAAACAAAACTTCCAACTATAGGAGTAATTTATAAAAATTCAGAACTAAATTTTGAATCTAGACATCTCGGATTAATTCCAGTAGGAGAAAAAAATCTCAAATCAAAAATTGAAAAAACTTCCAAAATAATTTCAGACTCAATTGATATTGAAAAAATTCTTCAAATTATGAAAAATCCTATACCACTTCCGCAAAAATCTAAAATTATAACACAAAAACCAAAAATTACAATAGCCATCGCACTAGAT
>JBOGRE010000181.1:0-12296 GCA_050749345.1 Nitrosarchaeum sp.
CCGATTTGGCGAAGAGTGACTTTATTTACAGATGTCGTTTAGCTTTTGATGTGCGGGGATCGCCTAGCCTGGTAGGGCGTGGGATTGCTAATCCCATGTCAGAAATGATTCGTGGGTTCAAATCCCATTCCCCGCGCTTTTTTTAAAAAAAATCAAAACTTTAGCAAAAATTATTTTTGAAAAAAATTTTGGCTGTAACAAAACAGGATCAAATAATCCCGAATATCTGGTTCTAATTAAGCATTCTGAGGACTGGGATCTGTAAAATGTAATCTAGATCTAATCCTCATAATTGTTTTTAACTATACTGCAATTAGAACGCTGGGCATGGCACTGGAGACATTGGGAGAAACTACTGGAAGGCGTGATAAAGTTACTATCATGGCTGATTTGCTTAATATCATGCAAGAGCCTAGACGTTTGACTCATATTTTATACAAATCAAACATGAGTTATGTTCAACTTGTAAAATATCTTGATAATCTAATGGATATGGGATTTGCAGAAAAGATTCAGGAACCACATCGAGCATACGGCATTACTACTAACGGTAAACTGTTTATGGATTTAGTCAAGGGGAATGGTCACAGTGATTCCCTTGCTAAATAAAAAATTTTACGGAGTTTCTAACATGAATCCAACATTATTGATTCTTCTAGTTTGTGTAGCATCATTTTCAATTATACAAGCAAGTGCTCAAGTAGCTAGTACTGACAGTTTTAATCTACGAGTAAGAAGCGAACCAAATATTTTATTTATTGGTGGTGGAGGGGACTATAAAGCTGGGAGCGAAGTCGCTATAGATGTTGCTCCTGAAACATTTAACGATTATACCTTTGTAGGTTGGCAGATTGACGGAAGATGGGCAGATGGAAATCCAATTAAAGTTCGTATGGATATGACTCATTCTGCTGTAGCAATATACAGTAAAGATTTAGCTGGAAGTATTACTGTTGATGCAATTCCAAGAATTGCAGAGATAACAGTTGATGGAACAATCTACCTTCCTGACGAATTTCCTTTATCATTTAACTGGGCAGAAGGCTCTACGCATATTATTTCAATTCCTGCTACTATCAAGGAAAACTCTGGTAAAAGGTATGTATTTGATTCTTGGAAGGACAAAAACACTGAAAGTGACAGAACAGTTACAGTAGGTGCTGGTTCTCAAGAGTATATAGCTCTACTTAAAACACAACACTTTCTCAAGCCAATTACTCAGTATGGAACTGTTATAGGTGGTGGTTGGCAGGACGCAGGTAAATCTGCTACATTTGAGCTAGAATCTGATATTATAATAGATAAAAAAGATCCCAATATTCGCTACGTTTTTGAGTCATGGGACTCTGGGGATTATCAAAATCTACCAACAAATAATATCGATATTGAAGATGACGCTGCCACAGTAAAAGCTATTTGGGATACACAATACTTTGTAAAATTAATTACAGACATTCCTGATTACGAACTTTTTGGTACAGGTTGGTACACGCAAGATAGAAAATTAGCATTAATTGCAGAAGAATCACTTGAATCTCCAAATTCTGATATAAAATATGTATTTGAAAAATGGGTAAGTAAAGGACCCAACCCTGTAGTTATACCAGATGCTACTTCACCAGTTACTACAATTACTGTTTCAGAGCCTTATGTAATCCAAGCCCAATACAAACAATCCTACCTCGTGAATGTTTGGACTCCATATGGTGATGCACAGGGTTCTGGATTTTATGATGAGGGAAGCATGGCAGAAATTAAAATATCAACTGAAGAAGTAGTTGTTGAACCTAACCAAGTCAAAATGATTTTTGATGGTTGGGACACACATGGTGCAAAAACTATGAACTTTGATGCTGATGCAGTAGAGCCAACCACAGGCCAAAACCTTTTGATCTCTGTTGAGAAACCTGAAACCATAACTGCAAAATGGAAAACACAGTATTATCTTGATGTTCAATCAACAGATGGAAAAACCAAAGGTTCGGGTTGGTACGATATTGGCAGACTAGTGCCAATCTCAGTAGATACTCTTTCTACTCCACCTGGAATGTGGAGCGTTAACGCTTTTGATAAATGGGCAGGAGATATTGATAGTACTTCTATAAATGAAAGAATTATGATGAACAAGCCTAAAACCATCATTGCAGAATTTAAGCAAGACAGCTCACCTGGCATATTGAACAGTATAATTCTTGCAGCAATTGCTGGAGTAGGACTATTTGTGTATACAAAAATTCAAAAACCAAAATTCAATTTCAAACGTCCCAAAAATGATTATGGCGATAAGCAGCTAAATCCTTTTGAAAAGTTCAGAGACAATCCATTTGAAAGTGATATTCAAATGCCAAGAGGACGACCAAAAACTAAAGCTGTAATGGATTGGTTGATGGGTCGATGATTATTATGGAAGGTAAAACAAGTTGAATATTTTATTATTAGTTCTTTTGTTAGCTGGAATAGGTGGAATTGGCGCTGCCTCTTTAGCACCACTGTTTGCTGTGGATCTACAAGATGTTGGAGTTTTAGAGAATTGTTATTGTGTTGATAACTTTCAACAGACCATTCCATGTCCAGCCACATTAGAGAATGCAAATTTGATTTGTCCAGCCCAGCCTTAACAGAATTTAAAGAAAATTACTACGGTGAAAGCTTACTATGTTCTTAGGTTCAGCAAATTTCCAACAACAAATTGGTAAAAAATCAATTATGTTAATTCTTCTATCAAGCATTGGTATTTCAGCGTCTCTGCTATTTGTGTTTATTAACACAGATCAAGTCTTAGCATATGATGATGGAGTGCCAAAGGCTTTGATTTTAGATCAACTATACAATGAAATGCCAAATGAACACTTTCAAAATACAGCAAAGGAATACTTGGAAACAGCAGGTTATGAAGTTGACATTATTAACACAGATGACATTACAGTAGAATTTTACAAAAATCTACCTACAATGGATTACAAGTTTGTGGTAGTCAGGTCTCATGGAGTAGCTGACGAATCTAATCACAACGAAGTTGGCTTGTTTACCGGCGAAAAATATTCCACGGATTCCTATATTCTTGAACAGCTCTCTGGGACTGTAAAAAAGGGCACCCCGTTACTTGATTTAACTTTTAAGCCAAGCGCACAAGAATCTACGAATTGGATTAAAACAGATGCCAATCAATACGAGTTAACATCTAAAGTTGAGATCATAGATAATAGTCAGGATGAATTCTTTGTGATTTCTTCAAAATTCATAAACGAATCTATGAATGGATACTTTTCAAATACCATTTTTTTCCTAGGCGGGTGTGAAACCTTAGCAGAACCATCTTTTGCAAAATCTCTCATAGACAGAGAAGCATCACTGGTAGTAGGATGGGATAGACCAATTTCCGCAAATGATAATGACAAAATAATGTTGAGATTTTTACAGCATTTTTTAGTTGACAAAAATGATATTGAACAAGCCATAGATTTGGCACAATTTATTCCAATTGAAAATATGCACTATCCTTCAAGCCTAAGCTATTACACAAATTTAAATTCTTAATAATTTAAAATAATTTTTGAAATGATTTTATTTAATTATATTTTTAGATACACAATAAATAGCCCTATCCAAAAAAGGAAGGAAATGGCTAATTTTCATCTAGCAGTTATGGCTATTTTGATGTTTGTTTTAACTAGCACATTTTTTGTTTCCTTTTCATTTGCTGACCAATCTTTTGTAAATGTTAGTAATACTCCTGGTAAATCGATTCGCCACCAGATTTTGGTTGATGGTGATTTACTTTACTTTGTTTGGGAAGATCATACTTATGAAAAGGCGGAAATCTTCTTTGCACAAAGTATTGATGGTGGGAAAAATTTCCAGCAAGCCATTAATCTAAGTAATAATAATGGTACCTCTCTATGGCCACGTCTTGCTGTATCGGAAAATGATATTTACGTAACTTGGTATGACTATACTACTCACATAAGTGAAGTATTTTTTTCACACAGTTCTGATGGGGGAATAACTTTTGACACAACCAACCTGAGTAAAGATATTGGTGTTTCATTTAATCCATGGATAGCTGCATCAGGAGACAATGTTTACGTTGTTTGGATGGATGATACTCCTAACTATATTAAAATGAATATAGAAAAACCAAGTGAGGATATTGATGTATACTTTGGAAATACAGACATTCTTTTAGCAACAAGCCATGATAGGGGTTTGACCTTTGAAATCACTAACTTGAGCAAAAATCCCGTAGAGTCATCTGCTCCGCGAATAGCTGTTTCTGGTAACAATGTTTATGTCGCGTGGATACAAGCGACTCGAAATGGTAATCAAGTTTACTTTACAAAGAGTAATGATGAAGGCTCGGCATTTAGTAATCCTAAAAGTGTCAGCGGACCTGAAACTAATGCAAATAATGCAGGAATACTTGTCAAAGACGATAGCATTTATGTAAATTGGGAGGGAGGTGATAATAAAACTAATATTTTTATTGCAAAAAGTGAAGATGGAGGAAACTCTTTTAGTGATCCTCTAAATCTTAGCAATAGTGAAAAAATGTCCGCTAAAACAAGGGATACTAATATGGCGTTTTCAAAAAATAATCTTTATGTGGTATGGACTGACGGTACCACTGAAGATGCCGATGTGTTTTTTACTAGGAGTATAGACAAGGGAAATGCATTTTTCCAACCTATCAATTTGAGCCATGCTGCTCTGGGAGCAAGATATGCTCAAGTGGTAGCACATGAACAAAATGTCTATGTAATGTGGTATGACTATAGGACGGGAAATTCAGATGTATTTTTCAGGTCTAGTAATGACATTGGAGAAACCTTTGGAAGCATAAAGAACCTCAGTTCCGATGACGCTCAATCCATCCTTTCTATATTAGGCCCGCATTTGGCCATAACACCAGAGGGAGTATTTGCAGGCTGGGCATCAGATAGCGAGCAAAGTAATGATATAGTTATGAAATTCATCAACCATGATTCCAAGCAGGGAGTACTGCACCTAGAAACCGAAAACAACTCAGTTAACATAGACTTGCAGATGGGTCAAGAAAAATTTGTAGGCAAACAAACAACCTTTGATCTTCAGTTTCTCAATCCAGAGACAAATCAATTACTTGAAAATGTGAATTATTCATTTTATATAGAAAACTCTACAGGTTATCGTGTTTTTGCCGGTTCCAATCAATTTGCAGAAAATGGCAATGATACGCAAACAGTTGTCTTTTCAAATACTGGACCTATGAGTTTGTTCATTGAGGTTCATGGCTTAGGGCAAGAACAACCATTTGATATTAAATATTCAGGCATTTCAAGCGCTATTATTACTGTAGGGCAAGAATTTCCTTTTGGAATTCTTGTTTTTATTGTATTGGTAATAATTTTGGCTATTATTCTCCTATACCGATTCAAAGTTCTGAAATTCTAAATCCAATTTTATAAATAGTTTAAATTTCTGACTTTGAAATATTTTTAAAATAAAAAATAATTAATTTAATTTTGGCTTTAGTACGACAAACTTAATTACTGCAAATGATAGTCCGCCTACTGCTGCCAATCCTGCTAAAAGTCCAGTCTGTTGTGTCATTAATCCTGCAACTACCAATGATGTTGCATCAATTGGTAAAATTGTGCCCCCTACAGGGACTGCTACCTCAAAGGATTCACTATCAGAAAAGGATTTTAGATTACCTGCACCTTGGTTATTGTCTTCTCTACCACAATCTTGGAACGCCCAATTTGTGCCAATTGTTGAGAGGTCAGGTACTCCTGCATTGTTTGCCACACCACCTGTAGTATATTCATGCCAGTGCAAACTAGCATCTGACCAAGTAGCCCCACCTGTAACTGATTGAGCTGCAACAATTGTACCATCAGTAAATGAAACGGTTACACCATCTCCTAAAGCAGGAATGTTAAAATTAGCAATTGAGTGATCTGCGTTATGCAATCTCCAATATTTGCCAGTCACAACAACATCGTTTATCGTACAATCAGTCCCTAAAGGTCCCGCAGGAACAGGAAGAATAAGAACTGATGGAACAGCTGTATGTTCAACTACAAATACATTGCCATTATGTGGTGGTTGAAAGGAAGCTGGAAAACTATCGGCAGTTAATATCAAATCAATTGTAGAATCTTGTGCAATTACTGAACTTGAAGTTGAACTAGCAGGACTATTCTGCTCTGCAAATGCATAATTTAATGAAGGTATTGCAATCATGCCAGCAGCTAATATGAGGAAAGTTACTGCAAATGTTCTCTGTAAAGTATTATTTTTTTGTGTCAATACAAACCCAAAAACATCTTTAACTTAAAAGACTTGAGAACCATCTACTCCAGCTTGCAAACAAGATTGTTTTGTTCTAGTATTTCAAATCTAGACTAGCTAGTCTATTTTTTTAAATGTAATATGAAATTGTGTTAAAGTCTACATCGATAATTAATACAAAGTCAAGTACTAAATTTATTTGAATCTTCTTGTATGTGTGCAAGATTTTTTAGAATTAAATTAATATCTTAATTAAGAAATATGATTTTTTCTCTTATACTTTTATCTTTTTAAAAATAATAAAAGAAAATGAAGTTTTTGATTTTATGTATCGTCTGTTGGATCGTCGCCCATAACAACTAATCTAACATCCTCAACGTTATCAAGTTGTAGAGCGCCTGGGTATGCTTCTATTAGTGGTGATAAGATATACTGTTGTGATGGTTCCCATTGTACAGTGCCGAGGGGACAATCATCAGCGTCAGCTTGTTCCTGAGTACAGAATTGTAATGATGCTTCTGCAATAGCGTTGTCATTTTCGTCTGTTAACTTGCATATTACTTTATCAAGTGATCCTTCTAATGGTGATTCCCCAGAATGAAATGAGCATGATACAAATTTATTTTTAAAGACTTGATTGACTGGATCAAGAAATGCTTGTATCTGTAGGTCAACTCCTGCACTATCAATTGGAGTTTCCAAGTCTTTGTCACCGACACCTATGTTTTGTAAGAGTACATTATTGATTACTGGTGCCAAGAAACCTGAACCGGCAAATATCCCAATAGCTGCCATAATTCCAAGAAGTATAATTGGTTTCATTGCAAACTCTTCCTTTAACATTATTAAAAGACTTGAGAAACATCTACTCCAGCTTCCAAACAAGATTGTACTGTTCTAGTGCTTCAAATCTAGACTAGCTAGTCTATTCATAATAGATATTTTTTAAATTTATGAGTTTAGTACTGGGGCAATGCTTGAAATAATGGCAATTAAATGAAAAACTGCCATCATGCAAAACATGATGGCGAGAAATTGAGTTAATGATGGTAGCGGCTTGAAGTTTTTTCCTAACAATAACTCCAGGCTTTGATTTGATTTTCGGCTAATCTTTGTTTCATACTTGGCTTTGTGATAGCTGTTTTTAGTTATGTAATATAGACCTAGAATGAAAACTGCGTATAAACCAAAAGAAAGCGTGCTTGCAAACGAGGGTTCTAAAATATTAAACAAAAATCCTGTAGCCTGATCGCCTTGTGGCTTGATTTGGTATGCTATACTAATCTGCAATGACACATAGGTCATAATGTTAAGAATCATGGCCGTTAAAAATGTCGAATAGCTTGGCTTTTGTGGTTTGTTATTCTTGTTTTTTTCATCTGGGTCTGGTTTTGGAAGTCCAAGAAGTATTCTTCGAATCTTTTCCTTTTTCTTCTTCCTTCTTTTTTGTTCCATTTGTATTGCAATCAAAGCAATTGCAGCCATGAAAAGTATTATTGGGTTGCGAAAAAGCTCCAAACCCTGTCCTACAAAAGGCGTTGCAAAAATAACCTCACCAAAAATGTCGTCTTCAGTATAAGATCCTGCATCATGATTCTTGTTGTTGTCACCTTTGATAGTAAAGACACTATTATCTTCATCAATTATTCTATGAACCACGTTTATCCTTGATTCTTTTGAGTAATATGCAACAATGTCGCCTATCTCGTATGGCGGAGATTCTTTGGTTATGACTAGAGAACCGTCTTGAATTGTTGGGTGCATACTTTGGCCAGAAACAATAAGAAACTCTGTGTCGCCACCAAGCGCTGCTGGCCACAGATAAATTGAAAGTGGAACTAGTATAGCCACAATAATGATTTTTATCAATCGATTCAATAATATAATATGCTGCAGACTTTTATTTAGAATTAACTAGTTTAAGTACAGCATTTCACTTTTGTGAACAAAATGTATCAGCCAGTCTAGATTTGAAGCACTAGAACAGTACAATCTTGTTTGGAAGCTGGAGTAGATGTTTCTCAAGTCTTTTAATAATGTTAAAGGAAGTGTGTACAATGCAACCAATAATTCTATTAGCAATAGTTGCGGTAGGAGCAATAGCAATAGGTTCAGGTTTCTTGGCACCACAAATCGGAAATATAATCGTACAAAACATCGGTGTCGGAGACGCAGACTTGGCAACTCCTGTAGATACGGTTAGAGTAGACCTAGATGTAGCACCAATACTTAACATCAATGATCCTAACACCCCATTTGACAACTACTTTGACAACAAAGTTGTTGAATGTAGCTGGCACATTGGTATTGAAGATCTAGTAAACGATGAGACAGACATTAACGAAGTAATCTGTAAAATTACAGATGCAGACAACAACGCAATCGCTGAATGTAACGTAATTTATCCAACAACAATAGATACTGACTATCCATTCTCACAACACCAGTTCTGTAACAACTTAGTTGAAGCCTATCCAGGTGCACTCCTAATCGATAACGTCGAGGATGTTAGAATCGTAGTTAGAGGCGACAATCCAACCATTTTCGAAAACTAGACGCAACAAAAAACTCTTTTTTTCTTTTTTTTTATCTACCTATTAGAGAATATATTTCCCAGAATGTGCCTTGATATTTTTTGTACTTGTCAAAATAATAATTCCAATGCACCACAACCCTACACCAAGTATAATGATTTGAAAATTTCCTTGATAGCTAAGACAGAGAATAGATCCCATAAAGCCAAGAAGGGAAACTATCATGCCTTTTAGTCTATTTTCATAAATTTGCCAAAACATTTTTGCCATCGAAACAATGGAAAGAATTGCTAAAACCAGCGAACCAATCATCAATAGAGTCTGGATGCTGGGATCTGCTGCTCTGGTTATTGAATCTAAGACAAAAAATGACCGACCTTCGTTTGCATTGCCAGAAAACAAGTATGCAAGGGAAACAGATATTCCCAGAGTCAAAGAAGATACAAATATTTTTCCAAGGCCCAAATTTTTTCAGCCTAATTTCACAAATTGATCTATTCAGCTAGCTTTTCTTGCTGCACTCTGTTTTCTTGCACTGGTTTTGGTTTTTTTGAGCCAATTTGAAAGTCAAATGAAAACTCTTCTACTACGTCCATTACGTTATCAACTACCTTCCAGTTATCTATTCCAGACAACACGTCTTTGACATTTTCCAAAAATACCCATGCGTCATTATCAAAGTCTGCTAGTAAATCAATTTGATGCGAACCTACACTTCCTTTTGAAATTTCTGCCAGTCTGCTCAAAAGGACAATACGTCTTGCTCTTTGTTCTACTGGTAGCTCCTCTGTTAATATCCTAAGATAGCTAAAGTACTTTCGTAGCTCACGCGGCTTTGTAATCATCCATTTTACAATGTCTCGAAAATTTTTGTTATTTACAAACTCTTGATAAAAGTCAGGCCATTGAGACTTTAATATTTTTACCAGAAATATCTCATTGAACTGAATCTCAGGTGAGCCTTGCTTGCCAGCAAATGTCTCAAAGGCAATTATAACATTATTGATAAAGCGCTTTAGCTGTCGAGGATTATAGTCAACTACCTTTGCAATCATTGCAGAGTTTTGGCTCAAAAATCTGGTATAGTCAGAGTTTAGCCTTGTTGTGATGGTAGTATTGATTAAATTAATTATGCTTTCCTTTGACCAGCTTGGAATCTTTATTGGGATTTGGATTATTTTTTTGATATAATCATCTCCCTTTATGCCTGTTAGCTGGTAGGCCTGAGAGATAAGCTGGGTAACTGTCTTGTGGCTCAGTCCAATTACAAAAATGAATCCTTCCATATCCAAAAATAGCTTTATTGATTCTAGTACCTCTAGCGCCTTTACTGGCGAACATCTGTCTAGATCATCAATAAAGATTACAACTCTATAGTCTCCTTTTTCTTCTCTAATTGACTCCATTTGTTGTCTTATCCTGTCTAGACCATCATAGTATACAGAATCTCGGTATAGCTTGTTGAGATGAGTAATCTTTTCTTCAATTTCTTGGTCTGAAACTTCCCTGTTTTTTGAAACAGCCTGCATTGCTATTTGCTGCATTACGTCTTTGCCAACAATTGTTAATCCCTTAAAAATGGTTTTTGAAAGTGGATCAAAAACTTCATGACCGTCCATTGCATATCCTACTGTCATCATTAATGAAACAGTGGCAAGGTTTTCTTCTCTTTCATATTTCCATGCATTAAACCAAATTGGAAGAAAGCTTTGTTCGCTGTTTTGAATGTTAGCACTAGAAAGATTTTTTTCTATTGATTTCATTAGTGTGGTCTTGCCAGTCCCCCACTCTCCATAAATGCCAATTGTAAAGTGTGGGGTGGAATTTTTTATTATATTGGAAATTGTCTTGCTAAGAGAATCAAAGTCATGGGTTGGAGTCTTCTCAATATCATCAATTAAAATTGCTTGAGGTTTTAGGGGGGATGTTCTTTTCTTTGCAGTTTTCTCCCCCTCAAACTCTCTTTTTATTCCAATTATTTTTCTTAGCTGATTGTATTGTTCGCTTAGGTAAACGCTATCCTCATGTAATAACGGCATTCCATCCATGAGATAATTTCTAATTGATTCTAGTCTTGAAAAATCTCCAATCTCCCTCTGGTGTAACTGATCTATCATTTTCAGCTCCTTCTCAAAGTTAGGCCTTTTTGTCTCGTTTTGCAAATATTCTGGCTTGGGTGTCAGAAAATTACTGAGTTCTTTGTATTTGTCCTCAAGATATTTGATATCTGTATTTTGGAGAGGCTGGTTTTGCTCTAGTTGATCTTTGATTGTGTTTGATCGCTTTGGATCAGCAGTATTTGTGCTGTAGAATTTTTTGAGAATGTGTTTAGCTTTTGCAAGCTTGTCTTCTTTGATGATTTCCATTTCAATGCTTTCTCATCTTAAGATCGGAGATTAGCTCTTTTGGACCGTTATTTTTCATGGAGAAACTTTCCAAATCTCTTTCCATAACGGAGATAAAGGAATGGAATTGGTTCCTGTACATGATTCCCTTTTGAGTTATAACATACAATGAAGAGTCAATTTTTGATATTTCTACTAATCCTACATACATCATTACTGACAAATATTTTGTAACAGCTCGAGAATCAAGATTGCACCTAAAAGTAATGTGGGTCTTTTTGAGGGGGTTTGCCATCAAGCTTTCTAAAATTTCTGCAATGATTTCTAGAAATCCTCGTTTCCACGAACTCATTGTCTCTTTGCCCTCCATACCTGGAATACTAAATTAATTGCACGCTCTTTCAATGCTCTCAATGCCCGATCTCCGATGAAATATGATCTATAAAAACATGATCGGACTTTATGAGAAACATATTATTCCAATATGGTAATAACACTCATTCTAATTTTCTAGATCGCTTGCAAAAATTATTTTTATGCTCTAATAAAAGAAAAAAATGTATGAACTCGTCTAGACTAATTCGTCTAGATTAACTCGTCTATTTTATTTCAAATGAAATGGTTCATTTTACCACGATTAAATTATTTTATCTGGAATCTACTGAACCATCTTTACAAAAATCTCTGCAAAGTAAACTTTGCTAGCGTATTCCAAGGCAATCTGGAATTTATCACATATCAACTGAGCCTATGATGAATTGGTAATTTGATAATTTTTAGACTTTCTTGAGGAAAGATTAGTTATCCAAATTTTAGCTCCATATTGGTCGCAAAACTAGAATAATTTACCATTATGGATCAAATTTTGGGAAAAAATCTCCCTTGTCTTTAATGCCATATGCTTCTATTGCAAGTGATGAGTGATGGAAATAGAAGAGACACGCTTTCGATATTAGCAGATTTACTTGATAATATGAAAGAGCCACGTAGAATTACCAGTCTTCTTTATGCCACAAATCTCAGCTATTCCCAGTTTACAAAATATCTCAAAATGGTAATTGAGATGGGACTAGCACAAGAACAGGCAAAGCCTTTTCATTCATATTTTATTACAAATGAAGGAAAATTTTTTGTCGAAATGGTA
>JBOGRE010000182.1:0-1601 GCA_050749345.1 Nitrosarchaeum sp.
ACGAAGTTTCCCAGCTAAAAAAAGGAAGAGACATTACATCAATTATTGATTAATTTTTTTCTCTAATACTTTTAATTAATTCTAAAACAAAATCAACATCTTCTGCATTTGGGTTTATCTCTAAATATTTATTTAAAAATTCTAATGCCCTTTCATAATTCAGACCTTTCTTCAACATTTACATTTAAGCACATATCGTAATACTCTACATTTTCGATAACGGAACACTTTTCTTGTATTTCTTGGCTTGTAGAGAAATAAAGATGAAGATATCTCCCAACGGCCTTATAGCATTCGACATTAAAATTTTCAGGCACTGATTCACAAAATTGAAGTGCTTCATCTGCCCCAATCTGTTTTGCCATTAGAGTTGCCCCACCAGCAACACAATAGGATTGATATTTTGGATCCCCCATCTGGCAAGACGAAACAAACTGGTTTGAACTTGCTAAAATATTCATTCCTCTTGCTTGAGCTCCCATTCCATAATAGCATGTTTTTACAAACTTTTCAGGTAGTATCTTGTCACATTCACTTAGACCTTTTTCCAAGGATAGCTGATGTTGTCTCAAAATGTAGTATGCCTGGTAGTGGTAACAAGCACTAGCCTTTTCATCACTAAAAGTATTACATGGATAAAATATATCGTGTTCATCAAATACACCAGCTTTGTTTTCAAAAAATTGGATTTGGTTTTCCATAAAAACTCCCTTATAGCACGCATCTCTTTCAAGGTTTGTCCTAAACTCCTCACATTTTAGTAAAGTTGAGGAAATATCATAATTGTAAGCTTTCAACAGACCATGCCCAAAACCATGTGAACAATCTATTCTATCTAAGGACTGTGGATTATTATTTAAAATGTCACATGAATTTGATACATCCAAATTTCCAAGTTTCAAACTTCCTGAAAAAATTCCAGCAAGGAAATAGTTCTCTACTATTCCATGATATATAGCTCCTCCGCATTTTCCGGAAGCCGAAGAAAGAGCTTTTGTTAGATTAGCATTGAAGTATCCTAGCAAAAATTCCCCTATGTGATGCGCATGTTTATGACAAATTAATTCTGATTTTTGAAATACATCTAAGAGATTATCTACAGTTATCAATACGATTTCTTGTTTTTCATTTTGTGATAATTTTTGTAAAGATTCTACGGTACAGTGTTCATCATTACCACATAAAGAAAGAATGCTATCAGCATACACGTTTCCCGTTTTACTTTCTCGGATTTGTTCATCGATATATTGGTCATATGTCATAATGTCTACCTGAATAGATCTGGTTTTTTGAGATGTTTCATCTAGAAAAAAATTATACCAAAGCGATACTGAAAGGACAACAATTGCCAAAATAATAATAATTGATTTTTTTTTGTTCATGGCTTTTACACTGGTGGTCTATCTCCTGCTATAATTAGAGATACACTTGAAAACACTTTTTTTCCTATACTTAAGGCCTTTATATTGACTTTGAGGAACTTTATTGATTAATTTTTTTCTCTAATACTTTTAATTAATTCTAAAACAAAATCAACATCTTCTGCATTTGGATTTATCTCTAAATATTTATTTAAAAATTCTAACGCCTCATCATAATGC
>JBOGRE010000183.1:0-4911 GCA_050749345.1 Nitrosarchaeum sp.
TGTCAAAGAGCTTTAGAATCAGATACAGAACTCTTGAAAAAAGTTAGTTCAAGTTGGGAAAATACTTGGCAAGAAATAGGTCCAGAATACATAAAACAACAAACAAAAATGATTGAAAATATTTTTAAAGAAACTAATATAGATTCAATTAAAAAATTCAATGAACAATGGGAAAAATTTCTAAAAACTTCTGGTGATGATTCAATTAAAGCATACCAAGAAGCTATAAAACAGTTCAATCAAGCTTGGCAAACAAATCATGAATGATTTTAACAATTTTGAAATTGAGAGAAATAAAAATTTAATTATTTATTTCAAGATTATTTCCTTTGAAAAGGAAATAATAGAAAAATATCATTAAAATCAAATGGTTTTATAAAAAAATAAAACATCTAAACATGTAAATTTTTCAAAAATTTTAATATTATCATTACTGATAATCATTATAATTTTAGAAGGGTGGATCTTTGAATCAAATTTTTTTAAAACATTTAATCCATTAAGTTTAGGCATTGCTGAATCTAAGAATACAAGTTCAGGTTTTTTAGAACAATACTTCTCAATTGTTTCAATACCATTATAATTGGTTTTATCAAATTCATTTTCAAATGGAAATATCAATTGAACCATGGAAGAAACTAGTGATTCACGAAGTTATAGAATATAGATTTGATGATTGGGTAAAACAAATAGCATTTAGTACTAGATCATCAGGAGGTGCTATTCCAACTATGCAATGGACAAACGGAATTGTTTTCTCTCCTTCTAATTTTCCAACAACAAATGTTACAGTGGAAGAGCAATTGAAGGGAATACTTCATTGGTCATCAGTATCTTTTGCAATAAAAGAAAAATTTGAGAAGCAAATAGTAATTGAGAATGCTACAATAAATCTTGTGGATGTTAGTGTAAATGAAATTTTCAAAGAGCTTGCACAAAATTTAAAGAGGCAATCAAAATTTACAATTAATTCTGGCAAAGAAGAATGAATATCGAAGAGAAAATTGAAGAATGCGAATCTATTTTAAAACAGATCAAACAATTTGAACCTGATCCATATTATGTAAATTATTTTTTTAATTCATATCTTTTTTTGGTAAATAAAGTGTATGTTGGAATTTTTGAAGAAGCAAACAGGGATTTTGGATTATTCATATCTGGAAAATACAATAGAGAAACATTTTTAGAAAAAGCAAAAGAGAAAAAGGATCACAAAGCTATAGGTTTTGTATCATGGTTTGACAAAAAATATGATGAAGAACATAAAAACACTTATCCGAATTTTATTAAAAAAAGTTGTAAATTCCTAAATGACCATGAAAAACTACCAAAAATCAAGATTATGATTAGTGCCAAGGAGAAATACAAGGGAGATCCTAATCAAGAAATATTAGCTAATTTGAAGGATGGAAAATTAAGATCAAAAGAAGAATTAGAAATTGAAATTAAAAGACAAATGCATATATTTTTAGAACTAATCAATTACAAAAGAAGTAACAACAACGAACCAAAAATTAATGAAAAGCAGGTCATCGTTTCAACATTTTTAGACATTGAAGGAAATGATGAAGATATAGAAATTACATATGCTTCTAAAATTTACATTTCTGTAATGAAGAGACTTTTAGTTGAAGCAAGAGAGAAAATCAGGGAGTTGACTACGCGGACATGATTTAGAAATAGATATTCTAGATTTTATTAATCATGATTATTATTATAAAGAAAGAAAGAAAAATTTTCTCATAATTCATCATTTATTTGAGTTTAGGCCACATGTTATTCCATGTTTCAGCAAATGTTTTCATCATTTCACCGTAAACTTTCATGTGTTCCATCCCAGATGAATTTAGAGTCTTTTGCCAATTTTCTGCAAACTGTTTGAAGGTTGATGCGTTAGCTTCATTAAGAGATTTTTGCCAAGCCTCTCCAAATTCTTTGAATGATTTCGTTCCAGCATCACTAAGCGATTTTTGCCAATTTTCACTAAATAGCTTCATAGTATCTACATTAGATTCCTTGGCAGCTTTTTCCCATACCTCATTAAATTTGGTTTGCATGTCATTAGTTGCATTTTGGATTTGTTCAAATACGGTTTTCCAGTTTTCAAGAGATTTTGAATATTCTTGCCAAAGAGAATCCCATTCATTTGATTTTTCTGAAGTCATAATTGACAATAGTTTTCGATACTCTTAAACTGTTCCATAAAAATCACACATTAGATTTTTTACGATGTTTTAATCTCTCTTCCATTCTGGTTTTTCCCTCAGCAAATTTTACTCGATCTTCGTCAGTTTTAAGTAATAATTTTGGTGCATGTGCAGGTTTTCCATTTTTATCCAATGCAACAAAAGTTACAAAAGCGGTTCCAGTAATAGTCTTAATTCCAGTTATAATATTTTCTGCTTCAGCTCTAACTTCAATTTCCATTGAAGAGTTATGTACATAATTTATTCTTGCATTTAGTTTTAGAACATTACCAACAAAAACTGGCTTTATGAAATTTACACTATCCATACTAACAGTTACTGCATTTGATTGAGAATGTCTCTGAGCAACAATGCCTGCAACCATATCAATATGTTTCAGAATTTCTCCTCCAAATACATTTCCAGCTGGATTTGCATCAGATGGAAACATTCTAACAATTACATCAGCACTTGATTCTTCCGGGCTTTTTTCTCTAATTGGAGAGTTTTCTGAATTATTTTGCAATATGATATTTTAGATTCTATCCAATTTAATTTAAGCAGTTAGAGGTAAGAATCACTAATTGAAGTAATTTTCTAGTTTAATTTTGTCTATTTTTGGGATCTTGGCTAATTCAAATCCTTCTGAGTGTTTTAAAAGGGATTTTGTTGCATCTATGCCCATTTTTGCAGTTTTCAATTTCTTTTGATCACTAGAAGGATCGAGACTAGAACCTCGTACATTTTTTATTATTATCAAATCTTTATCAGCTTGAAATCTTGTTGCCATTGCATATTCAACAGATTCTACATTATTAGGATCAATATCTTCATCTACAACAGTGACTTGTTTTAATGAACGATGTGATTCAAATGTTTTTTTAATGATTTTTTTTGGATCAGAATTGCTTTTCTTTTTTATCTGTACTACTGCATGTAACCAATTACATCCACCATTTGTCATTGATACCTGTTTAGTTTGAGGAAATACTTTTTTCAATTCTCCATTTAATTTTGATTCAATTGGCATTCCCATTAATAATCGGTGTTCTGAAAAACCAGAAAGAATATCATGAAAGATTGGATTATTTCTATAATACAATGATTCTAACTCAAAAATTGGTTGTGATCTATGATGATCATAAGTTTGAAGCATTTCTACCATCCATTCTGGATGAGCTTTATCTTGTAGAATTTTTCCTTCCATTACGATTTCAGTTCCAGAAGGAACATGTAATCCCGTGTATGGGAGTTTGGCCAAAGTGAGTTTCCATCCTAAAAGAGAATTTGCAATATCGATTTCATCTTTACCCCATTCAGCTTGATATGCGCTTGCAATAGATATTGCTGGGTGGACGCCTATAGTCACTGCGATTTTAAGATCTTCATGGTGTTCTTTTGCATCAATAAAACATCGATGTAGATGTCTTCCTTCTACCATTCTAATTGAAAAATGAGTTTTATCGATTGGCATCATCCTATGAAATGAGGAGTTTTGTTCTCCAGTTTCAGGATTCTTGACAGATACGATTGAAGAAGTTATGAAAGGTCCAGATTCTTTTTCAAAATGGGTAACAATAGGCATGATGGATATGTTTTTTGATTTATTTTCCATGAATTTACCAGAGGAAACAACTTTTGGAGGTTTTGCTTTTTTAATAGCAGAGATCATGTTTTCATGAATTTTTTTTTCTGTACTTCCAATTGCTTGAGCAAATCTTTTTCTAGTACCAACAAGATTAGCAACTAAATTAAAATCACTTTCTGCAATATTCTCAAATAAAACTGCATTAGAACCATCAACTTTTGCAGTGATTCCTGCAATTTCATATTTTGTTGAAACCTTTTTTTTAATAATTTTAAGTTCGCCACTTTTTCTTATCAGTGAAAGATAATTTCGTAGATCGGTCAATTCTGAATTATCTCCATAATTTCTGTCATTATAGCTTTTGCAGTATTTGGTTCTAATTCTTTTTGAATGAATGCTGAAACAACTGCGATACCTTTCATCCTGGTACTAATTCTTTCTGCAGTTAATTTCAAAAACAGAGATTCAGATCTAGATGGAATTATAGTTGTAGTAACAGGAGTTGGACCAGTAGCCAGTGAAACTACCATTGATCCTAATTTATTAGTTCCTTCTGTTACAGAAACAAAATATCCATTCTCAAATTTAATAATTTGTAAAGAAAAATTACGACTCTCCAAATTAATGGTTTTCTGTGAAAACCCATTTGGAGAGTTCAATGAGCTATGAACAAATCTTATGCTTTTATTGCTATTGATTCAGTTTCTGGGATGGATTCTACTTTTGTTTTAGCAGCTTTTAGTGTTTTAGCAGCTTTTAGTGTTTTAGCAGCTTTTGCCTTAGGTTTTGCTTTAACTACTATAACCTCTTCAATTTCTGGCTGAGTTTCAGCAATTGCTTTTGCTTCAATAGAATCAGCTTCTACTCTTGCACGAAGTTTTGCTTTATACTTTAGGTTTCGTGGTTTTGTTCTTAATCTGTATCCACAACATGGACACCAAAGACCTTCCCATTTGATGAATATTTCGCAAATTTGACATCGTCGTTGTCCAGAAGCATATCTTCCAGTGCCAACAGGCTTTTGAGCCTTATATCTAACGCAAATTCCTTTACAAGTCATCTTAGTAATTTATTATAGAATTCATAACTATATAAGCATGGATCGATAAAATATTGAAAATATCAATAGAAATAGTA
>JBOGRE010000184.1:0-2645 GCA_050749345.1 Nitrosarchaeum sp.
ATCGCACATGCAGCACTTCAAGGTGAGATTGAACGCCTTAAGGGAATTACTGAAAATGTTATTGTAGGTAGCAATATTCCAATAGGAAGTGGTACGGTTGATCTTTACATGCAGATCTCCAAAAAAAGTTGACCTTTTATTAGTTTATATTTAAGTTTTGCCAAAGTTGCCTCATGGTCGAGGCAAACCCTGAGTTAATGGCAAAGCTGGATGAGATTCTAAAGGATAATGATACTATACAATGGAATGCAACACTAACATCAGAAAGTGTAAAAATTAACTACCCAAAACATCTTGCCGAGTATCTTAGATATACAAAACAAACAGTGCAACAAATGATTGATAATTTCAAGAAAGACCAAATCAAAGAATCAAAACACATTCAAGAATTTGTTAACCATATGATAACTATTAGAAAACTTGCACCATCTAATGTAGCAAATTATGTTTCTGCAGTAAAAAATCGCCTCGAATACGAGGGATTAATCCTGACCAAAAGAATACGCATTCCAAACAGGCACATCCACCATACCATAGCAAATCAAGTTGTACCAACTAAAGACCAGATTATTAGATTTTTACAAAATGCAAGACCAGAAACCCAGTTAGTAATTGTCCTTATGGCATTTCTTGGTGTCCGCTTTAATGTAATTGGGGATTTGCGTGTTTCAGATTTTGCCGAAATGCAAATAAAAGACAAGGAGGTAATCTTTGAAAAAATGCCAACGCGAATAAACATTCGTCTCTCAATAACTAACAAAAGCAAGAAGGAGTATATTACGTTCTTAATTGAATCAGGATGTCAGATCTTAAAAAATTCCTTGGAATTAAGATTAAGACGCGGTGAAAAATTAGAATCAAATAGTTTTATCATCAAGACTGACTGTATAAGAGATTCAATCAAACAACGAGCCAACGTTGTATCAAGAAGACTGTATACTGTATTTGATAAAATTGGATATGAATCAAGACCCTATTCCCTCAAAGATTTCTTTGCTACTGCACTTGCAAATACTGGAATACAGCAAAACTATCAGACATATTTTATGGGACACATCGGTCCAGTACAAAATGTATACAGTACAAACCGCAAACAGCCACCAGAACAAATTGAGTTTATGAGAAATCTGTTCAAAGAAAAAATCGAGCAATATTTGATCCCTCAACCAAATAGCAATGAAGCAAGGATACAAGAAGTCTGGAAAGAATTTGGAAAACAAATCGGCTTGGAGGTAAAAGATGATTCATCTACAGAAGAAACCATAGCGGAAATTGCTGGAGTTTACAAGGCAGGAATTTTGGACTTGGGTAAACGTGAAAATCCCCCTCCACTACAAAAACAGAAAAGAATTAACGAGAAAGAGCTTGACACGTATCTAGCCGACGACTGGGATGTCTCACATGAACTAAAGAACGGAGACTTTATAGTAAAAAAATTAGTCGTTTCATGAGCTAATGCAAATCTGATTCAAAAAATGTTTTTAATTTGAACTTTAATTTTTGGGTATTTTTCATAAAAAATTTCTAATCTAATATTGGTTTGTGCAAATAGGATCTACAGCTCCATTTATGCGTGAAACACTACTATGTAATTCCTTGAGTTCGGTAATTACAGTACCAGAAATTTGCTCTAGAATTGAAGACCTACATTCAATGCTAAAGAACCGCTATCCCGCAAATGAGATAGCCAAAAGGATAAACGACATTCTGATATATGCTGACAACATTCCCCAAAATTTGATTCGTTCTGCATGGGAATTGTTTGCAAAGAAAAATGGAGTTAACGACAAATAATTTCCTAAAAAATAGATGTTATATATTATTTTTTTAAATCACATTCTAAAATTTCATCTACAATGTCAATCATATTGTCAAAATAAAAAATCAAATGTCTCCAACTGGTATAATCGTGGCTCTTTCCCTCTTCAAACGTGAATAAAATATTTTTCACTTTGAATTCTTTCTTTGGTTTTTTCTTGTACACTCCCTGAGAATGAAGTGTATTCCTAACATAACTTGGTAGCAGTAATCCGTACAGTATTTCATTCTTTTTTTTCAAGGGTAGATTGTTGACAAGATGTGTTACCACTTTTGAATATGTTTCATTACCTGTAAATCCTCTTTTCTTTGCTAGTTCAGTAAAAAGATTTTCAAATTGGAATAGAGAAACGACCAAGTAAGACTGCCTATTTCGAATATCAATACTCTCCACAATCTTTTGAATAAAATCATGATCTACATTCGGATTGCTTTTTTTGATTGTTTTTGGAATTCTTGAATCATCATAACGTATGTCGTTGTCATAATCTGCAATATCATAAACTGTTGCAAGTGAAATTATATTGAATGCACCAAGTTTTGTCCTGCGGATATCTATATTTGAAATTCCTTTTTTATCTAAATTATCCATTAATGTTGCAGTTTTATTTACAAGGTTTTGGAAGAAAACTGTGTACGTAGGTACCTCAGAAAACAAAGAAACTTTTTCATATCCTCCACATGAGGAGCATAAAAATTCTATCTGATTATCATAATTACAATCACACCAAGTACAATTCAATTTTCATTAGTTAAAAATTTGGTAATATTCATTTTTCGAATATTAAATCACAATTCTAGTCATTGTTCAAATAATCGGACACACA
>JBOGRE010000185.1:0-6646 GCA_050749345.1 Nitrosarchaeum sp.
ATAGATAGATTTTAGAAAAATAATTTAAGAATTATCCAAAAGTAAATGTAAAAATCTCAAACCCCGGAGTTTCCACTAATATTTCTAATGTATGGTCTTCAGATGTTTCTGTTTGTACAATATTGTACAAACCTGATTCATCCACATGTACTTGTCCATTAATTCCAACATCTTTTCCAGAGATTGCAGGACTAATAGGTTTTCCATCAATTTTAATTTTTAGATTAGCATCACCAGCAGTTACAATATTTACTTCTTTTCCACTGTACGGAAGAAGAATAGAACCGGAATTAGAAACTAGCCTCATACTTCCTTTCAAATTCTTCCATGTTCCATCAAGATAGAAATTATGAAGTTGTTTTGAATCTGGAATAGAGTAAGTAACATCTTGATTTGGTTTGAATCCCTCTGGGCTTCCTAGTTGATTTCTTCCAGACACAAAATCATACCCAAAATATAATTCAGGAGTGATAAACAATGAATGCTCAGATTCTTTTATTGGAAGTGTATCATTAGATAGTGTTATTTCCATTCCCATAGAGTCAGATCTTTCTTTTAATAATTTCTGAATTACTTTTTCAGTCTCTTGATATCCTCCTTCTCCAATGTGATCATATCTAATGTATCCTTCGTGATCTGCAATATACTTACGAGGCCAATAGTTATTCTCAAATGCATTCCATGTCTCCTTTTCATTGTCAAGAACCACAGGATATTTTATACCATATTTTGCTACAGCGCTTTTTACATTTGTAACATCTTTTTCGAATTCAAATTCAGGAGAATGAATACCAATTATCAACAAACCTTCATCGGCGTATTTTTCATTCCAAGAAGTAATGTAAGGCAAAGTACGAATGCAATTGATACAGCTATAAGTCCAGATATCATATAATACTACACTTTTATCAATTTTTTCTTGTAATTCATTAGGTAGTATGTTGATGTATTCTGAGATTCCAACTAATTTTGGAGCTTTCTTGAATCCCGATTTATCTATTTTATTTTCATTAGGTATGATATTTGCTTGAGTATCTACATTTTTAGATTTTAAAACTTGAGATTCTAGTGATGATAGAAATAGACTGAGTCCTATCACTGCAACTACAATTACAATTCCTAAAATTAACGGGATTTTTATTTCTGATTTCATATAATCACCCTAACAATAAATTATTTAAAAGTGGAAAGTTTGCAATGTATGCAAGTTGATGTGTAAATACTAGAATTCCTAAAAATATTATAAAACCTCCTAATATTATATTATAATATTTTAGATGCTTACTCATTGCTCGAATTACTTTTGTAGCTCTTGAGAAAAATATGCCCATTAGAACAAATGGAATTCCCAATCCAAGAGAATATGCCAGTAACAAGTGAAATGAAACTGATGGTGTAGTAGCAGCCAAAGTTAGAATTGTTCCAAGTATTGGACCCACACATGGAGTCCAACCTGCAGCAAAAGCTAAACCAAATACAAATGATAATGGATAACTTGATTTACTTCTTTTTGGAAAAAACTTCTTTTCTACATTTAGTGCTCTAATTTTTGTTGATAATAACAAAAATATTCCAAATGACATAATGATTATGCCTCCAATATAATTTAGACTTTGCATTATATCTCCAGATGCACTAGATAGAACACTATTAATCAAAACACCCAAAGTAGAAAATACTACTGAAAATCCTAACACAAAAAATACAGTATTTAGAATTATACCTGTTCTGTTAATTGAGATGACAGTGCCACTTTTAGAACCAAGTTCTGTAACTGTGGTACCTGATATGTATGCAAGAAAAGCTGGAATCATTGGAAGTATACATGGTGCAACAAATGATCCCAGACCAGCAATTAAGGCTACAAGTATTGTGACTTCGGCCATGAATAATGTATTTGAATCTACAATAAAACTAATTACCCAAATTAGACCCAAATCTTTTTGATTATAAAAATCTTAAAGTTGTATCAAAAAAGATTGGGATGAGAAGTGGAAAATCTTCTTTATATCTTTAGAGAAATTCTATTTCAGGAAAAAATCTTTGTTGATTATTACAATAGGAAGGGTGTTTGTAATATCACCATATTTTACAAACACTATTGTTGATGAAGCACCACCAAGTACAATATTGCTAATACAGACAGAAGGGAAAACTATGATGGGGAGAAATTTATAATGAGAGGAAACAATACCGACCTATTCAGGTAGGAGAATCCATTAAAGCAACAGAAAATGAGATATTTTATATCACACCAAAAATGGCTACAAAATTATCATTATTAGATTTAAGTAAGGAGAAAGTTGTAAATAAAGTTGAAGTATGACTACTCCCAGACCAATGAATTATTCAATTGTAATCAAAGTAAATAAAGGAACAATTATCAATTATGGAAGAACAAGTACCAGATTTAGAGATGGGATCAAATAGATGCAGTATACAATCATCTTAAAAATTAATTTTTTAAAATGCTCGAAAACATCAGATGAATTGTCTTGAAGTGTCTATCAATATCACAACCCTTTGCAGATTTAATAATATCTGGAAAAAAAATAATAGAATTAAGAAAATGGAATACCAATTTCCGCGGTGAATTTTTGATTCATGCCCCAATCAAAATTAGAAATGAGGATTGTAAGAGATTAAAAATTACAAAAAAATTAGTGACAGGTGTAATTATTGGAAAAGCTGAGATTTACGATGTAAAAAAATACAATTCATCGAAAGAAGTAAAAAAAGATCAAAAATTTCATTTTGTTTCAAAAAATTTTCAGGATAAAATTTTTGGATTCAAGATAAAAAATGCAAAACCATTAAGAATTCCAATTCCATGGAAAGGCCAATTAGGATTCTTTGACGTAAAATTATCAAGAGCAGGGATCAAAAACAAAGACATTGTAACGGATATCATAGATGAAGAATATCGTTATCAGTGGATTGGACATCATTAATATCACATACAAATTTAAAAAAATCTGGCTAGTATATATAAAGGACCTATTTAAAGTCCGTCGACATGCCTCAAACAAAGCCTATTGTTAGTGTTGAAAATGTAGTTGCTTCTGCATCAGTAGACCAAAAAATTGATCTTATTGAAATAACTGAAAAATTTCCTGACACAGAATATCATCCTGAACAATTTCCAGGGCTGGTCTTTAGATTACAAAATCCAAGAACAGCAACCTTGATTTTTAGAACTGGAAAAATGGTATGTACTGGTGCAAAATCAGAAGATATGGCAATCAAAGCAGTCAATACAGTAGTTCAAAAACTACGAAAAGGTAAAATTAAAATCAAAAATGATGCAGTCATTACAGTTCAAAATATTGTAGCAGCAATCAACCTAGGAGGTAAAATTCATTTAGAAAAAGCAGCTAGAACCCTACCAAGAAGTATGTATGAACCTGAACAATTTCCAGGATTAATTCATAGAATGTTAGACCCAAAAACGGTCATATTGTTATTTGCATCGGGAAAGTTAGTTTGTACTGGTGCAAAAAAAGAATCAGATGTATATCGTTCTGTTCATAATTTACATGCATTGTTAGAAGAAAAAAATCTAATGATATATGATCAGTAAAAACAGTTCTCATATTCAAATTAATTATAAAAAATTTAATCATAATTGACTGAAGACATATTTGAAAAAGAAAAAATTAGACTGACTCCTGAAGAGGGGTTTGATTTAGTGGGAATAGATTATTTTGCAGATTTGGATAATCGATTGTATCTAGTAGAACATTTTCAAATGTATCAAGATGCATTAAATGCAAAAAAAGAACGAAAAAATTCAGAGGCGTATTTTATTTTGTATAGAGATACAAGTGGGGAATATCTGTGTAGGTAGATTACAAAAAATATCACAGCTTCACTTAATTTTACAAACTATCTTATCACCAAGTATACAAATTCATATTCAGTGATAGATAAAGTCACAGATTTGATTGATATGTTTTATGACAAAGAAAAAAGCATTCAAAATAACTCAAATTCACAACAAATTATTAGAAAGAGTTCTAAAGCAAAATATCAAATTTTTGATGAGGTAGAATTTACTCGGGGCAGAGAGATACTAGGAGATCTAATAGTTCATGGCATGATAGCCTCAGGAGGGACAGACATAGATTGGTTAATCGAGCACAATGGTGGTTTTATTATCTTGGAATTCAAGGGATTTCATAATGACAAGATCAACATTGCAAAAGGACAGATGATTGCATATGAAAAATTACATGAGAAATTAAACCAAGCCACAAAATGTTATCTGTATATTATTGGTTGTGATGATATAGATTTTTCAAATCCTGATGCAATGATTTGGATTTTTGAAATGAAACAATGGAAAATTGGAGCGATTCCAAAAAATACAAGTGATATTTATGGTGATCATTCACTAAAACAAAATAAATTCATTGTTTATCGTGAGTATATGGAAGAGATAAGCATAGAAAAATTAAGAGAGATGATAGATAGTCATTGGAAAGAATTTGAAAAAATTATGCCCTAAAAGAGAATGTTTTTAATGCAGTTTCTGAATTATTTTCTACTTTTATTGTAAATGTGCCAGATTTATCCCATCCAGGACCTCCAGCTATTGCCAATGTAGAAAATTGTCCATCACTTTTCACAGAGATTTGCTCAGACCAAACTAATTGACTGTCTTGATTTTCTATTGAGAGATTTAATATTCCAGAAGTATCAGATGTACCACTAATTGAAATAATATCACCTTTTTGATATGTTGGTAAATCAGTTTGAATTGAAAGAGTGGATGATTCTATAGGAATTTGAGAATTATCAGATTTAATATAAGAAACTCCAGAAAGAGATGCGCCGATTATAGTTATTATTGCAAGTATTGCTACACCTGTACCTAACAATATTTTTGTATTTTTAGATTTCAATTTGATAATTTGTGGATATGTTGTTTGTGAAGTTTCAATTTTTTGTTTTGACTGTGCATTTAAAAATATCACATCTGGAATGACAGGTTTTTCTTCAGTATGTTGCTTTTCTTCGACCAGAGGTACTCTACCAAGATATTTTTCTACTAATTTTCTAACATAATTTCTTTCGTAATTGCTAATTACTTCATTATTTTCACATGCTCTACAAATTTGTTTCAGTATACGTTCATCACCCTTTTCTTTATCCAATAAAGTCTTAACATCATCAATAAGAGGATCAGTCATGTGTATTTTATACTCCCATTAGATTATTTATGAAGTTACCTTGTTTAAGATTACTAATACAAATAGGCTTAAATTTTATCTTGATAGAAAAACAAGGCCTAAACCTTTAGTACTATTGAATAGAATTCTTCAAATAGGTAAATTATCTAGAATAAATTTTTTGAGCTTGAATTATCACAGTTCGAATGTAATCTTTTGCAGTAACATCAGATACACCCATCTGTTTTACTTTTTGATATAGATCATACTCTTTTGGATTATTCAAATAATACTTTAAAAGATAATTGAGTCTATGTGATCTTTTCTCATCACTTTTCATGATTATACCTTTTTCGTATGCTAAAAAGGTCAAAGGATTATAACATAACCAAGTGATCTTATTGTATCATAAAATTTGAATAAAAACATATGATCTTTTTTAAATAATAGAAATTTAGGAAAGCAAATGAAACGAGTTGAGGCAACTATTCAAACCGATAAAACAGGCCCAGTTTCTGATGCTATCAAGGATATAGTAGGTGGATTTACCATACTAGAAGGAAACGGTAGAGGTTCCGGTCAGAGGCAAACCATTAGAGGAGGAAGGGGAACAGGTACTTTTGTCGCAGAATTCAATAAAGTTGCAACTGTTAGTACAATTGTAGCAGATTCAAAAGTAGATGCAGTGATCAAGGCAATTTCTGATGCAGCATTTTCAGGAAAATCAGGAGATGGAATAATTTTTGTATCTACAGTTGAAGATGTTGTAAATATTGCATCAAAAAAGAGAGGTTCAGAAGCCCTCTAATTATTTTCTTTTAATCAAAACTACAGCAGCGAGATTAACAAGGGGATAATAATTTTAAAATAGTTAGGATGAAAATTGAGCATAAGTAAAGGTTGAATATTTTAACAAATTACAAGGTTCTCAAATTATAGTCTAAAAGAGAAAATCATCGGGGAACTTTATTGACTCATTTTATGACTGTATTTGGTTTATTCTAACTATAATCTCTCAAATAATTGTCACATCTGAAGATTCAGTAAAAACTACTGAAGGAGAGATATCAAGATTTTAAAAGAATTTGTAATTATTCTATTTGGTGCATCTCTATCAATTATAGTTAAAGGCATAATCATAATTCGTAAAGAACGTAGTGTCAGGAAATGAAAATTATAAAAAATCCAAGAAATAAGATAATCAGCTGAGAGGATAGTAATTGTTCCTCTCAGTGAGGTATCCCTTTGGGGGACATGTTTGTTGAAGGGATAGTTAGTTATTACAATCCAAGTATAAAAGCGAATGACTTTGTTGCTTCTAAAAATTCTCAGGTGAATTTTACATTATGCCTAATATATCTTGATTTTTTGAGAATGAAAAAAGTAAAAATACATTAAAAATTAATTTGAGATGGTAGAGTAAGCAATCATGAAGTATTTTACTGTCATCAATTAGATATCAAGCATTGTCAGAT
>JBOGRE010000186.1:0-1610 GCA_050749345.1 Nitrosarchaeum sp.
TCTTTGCCAACATCTGATCTATTTCTTCTACGTATTTGTAAGCGCCTGACTTATCCTTGAATTGAGTTAGAAACTCACGTACTTGATCTACACGTTTTGATTGAGTTTGTGTCGGTGTTGAAAGTTCACTCATTTCTTGTCACCTGAAAATTGTTTCTTAAAAATAGCGCTCTGTGAATGTATTGAATCAAAAAGAGCCTGTTCCTCTATTGATAATTTTTTTGCAAGATCTGAGGTCATCTTTGAAGAATCCGCTAATCTAATTATTTTCCCTTGTCTTTTTCGTATAAGAGTGTTCAACATGCTTTCAACCTTATCTCTATCTTGTGACGGAAGTTTTTGCATATATGATCGTACTTTTATGTAAAAATCAGCATCAAGTGTAGAAAGATCAAAATCACCTTGTACGTTTTCCTTTACTAGAGCCTGTTTCAGCGCTACAACCATATCAGTATCTTGAATATCCACTAATTTTTCTAATTCTAATACATCGGCTACCCAACGTGGTATACTTAGAATCTCACCATGTTTTGCATCTATAGATATCGCAGATGTATTGACCTTGATATCATGATTAAAAGTAACTTTAACATCATGTAGGCGATATCCTATTGTATGAACTTGCGTAATATCAGAAATATCCAATGTGCATGAAACTCCATTCAGGGATTTAATGGGATCGATCGATCAATTCCGTTAACAATTAGCTTTGATCATTTGATCTTAGAGGTAATTTATTAGTGAGAGAGAGTGGATCAGCCTATGACTGAGTCTAATATGTGGGTGGAAAAGTATCGCCCCATGAAGCTTTCTTCTATAGTAAACCAGAGGGAGGTCATAGGCAGTCTAAAGTCACTTTTGAAGAACGTGTCAGAGATACCACATCTAATGTTTTCAGGGTCTGCAGGAGTTGGAAAGACAACAACAGCATTATGTCTGGCTAGGGAGATTCTTGGCGAATATTGGAAAGACCATACACTTGAGCTTAATGCTTCTGATGAACGTGGCATAAATATGGTAAGAGAAAGGGTAAAAAAATTTGCTCGCTTTTCAGGACTTGATACAAAAATCCCATTTAAGCTCATAATATTAGATGAAGCTGACGAGATGACTTCTGATGCACAGACGGCTTTGCGTAGAATTATAGAAGATACTGCGAGATATTGCAGATTTATATTGATTGCAAACAACATATCCAAAATCATAGAACCACTTCAGAGCAGATGTGCTGTATTCAAGTTTACAAGAATTTCTGAAAAGGAAGTTGTGTCATATCTAGAGGAAATTTGTAAAAAAGAAAAAATAAAGTTTGATGAAAAAGGACTCAGGACAATCTATAGCTATTCTGAAGGGGACATGCGTCATGCCATCAACATATTACAAGCAACAGCGAGTCTTGGAATTATAAACGAATCAAATGTAAAGACATCAGCTGGTCTTACAAAGACAAGTGACGTAGGCGAGATTCTAAAGCTCGCAATGACAGGTAAATTGTCTGATGCTAGAAATAAGATGATAGAGTTGATTAAAGTCTATGGTATGTCTGAATCAGATTTTTTAAAATATTTAAACTACGAGTCATACAAAATCAAAACTACTAAGCTTTCTGA
>JBOGRE010000187.1:0-4535 GCA_050749345.1 Nitrosarchaeum sp.
CAGTTTACACAATATGCAGGAGTAAGACCTTTCGGAGTTGCATTAATTTTAGGTGGAGTAGTTAACAATAATGCTCAGCTTTACCTAACAGATCCAAGTGGAACTTACATTTCATATGATGCAATTGCAATTGGTTCAGGGTCAGATCAAGTAACTGATTTTCTAGAGAAAACATACAAGAAGGAATTATCGCTAGATGATGCATCCACATTAGCATCTGCAGCAATTTATTTATCAAGTGAAGATAAAGAAGGAACAAGTCATATCAGAATGGCACATATCAAATCAAAAACAGGCCTATTTGAATTAGTATCTGACGAACAGATAGCAAAATATGCAAAAACTGCTAAAGAGAAATACCCTCACGAAAAGAAATAAGACATTACAATACATGTGGGATTAAGTTACTTTGAAAATATCTGTTGCAATTCCAGAATCAGCGTTATCTGATGAATCCTTAAAACTTGACAAGACTAGAAAAATATCTGTTCTAGCTAGAGCATGTGCAATTTTTAAAGTAGACACAATTTATGTTTATCAGGAAGATAACTACAAAGAAGATGGAAATTTAATTGTAACAATTTTAAAATATTTAGAAACGCCTCAGTTTTTACGAAGAAGACTTTTTCCAAAAATGAACGAATTAAAATTTGCAGGGGTTATGTTACCATTGAAAATTCCTAGTCACTCAACGCCGGCAAATCCTAAAAAAATAATCGCTGGAGATGTAAGAGAAGGAGTAGTAGTAAGCATCAAAGGCAAAAGATTCGTTGACGTTGGAATCAATGAATACATACCATTTTTTGGAAAAGAAAATGTTGGCAAAAGAGTAACTGTTCAATTCAAAACAGGATATCCTGATTTTTCAGTTAAAGAAATTCAAAGAAGTGAGGCTCCAGTGTATTGGGGATTTGCAGTAAGAGAGAGAGCAAGTTTATTTTCATTATTAACTGAATGGCAAGGAAATACTATCATCACATCAAGGAAAGGAAAGACAGCTACAAAAGAACAATTGACAAAATATCTAAGTTCAGATCTTCCAATTTTGGTAGTTTTTGGTTCGCCAGAAAAAGGAGTACATGAGATACTTGGCGGTAAAATGAAAAACGTTCAAAATGCCAAAACATTGAACTTTTTTCCAAATCAAGCAACTGAAACAGTACGTTTGGAAGAAGCACTTTTAGGAACATTGTCAATAATTAATGCATACAAAACAAGTTAAAACAAAAACATGGCTGAAAAAAGAAATTTTTTAATTTTAGCAATTGGATTAGGAATAATAGGAATAATCATCGGCGGAATAACTATTTGGAATTTTGCAAATAATTTGATAGTACCATGACGATAATTGAAATAGTTCGTTAACCCAATTATTTTAACTAGTTAACCATGTCTCACATGGTTTATTAGACGGTTGAAGACGATTTCGATTTATCCATGGGACATAGAAAATACAATCAACCACGTAGAGGAAGCGCTGCGTACTATCCAAGAGGACGTGCCAAAAGCATGGAAGCACGAATTAGAACATGGCCAAAAAATAATTCAAACGAGCCAAAAATTTTAGCGCATTGTGGTTTCAAAGCGGGATGTGTCCAAATAGTAACTATAGATGATCGTGATAAGACTCCAAACGCAGGAAAACAACTAGTGAGTCTTGGAACAGTTTTAGTTACTCCACCGGTTTCAATATTAGGGATTAGAGGTTATTCAAAAGATCATTATGGATTACATGCAGAATTTGATGTGTATGCAAGTGAATTTCCAAAAAGCATATCAAAAGAAATTGATTTAAAAAATAAAGAAGGCGCAATGGAAAGTGCAGAAAAAATACTAGGTAGAGTCAAAGAAATTTTTGCAATAGTTGCAGTATCTCCACGCGCTGCAGGATTAGAACAAAAAAAGCCATACATCTTTGAGGCATTAGTCAGTGGAGGAGATGTTAAAAAACAGTTTGCACATGTCAAAGAATTATTAGGAAAAGAAATTAAAATTGATCAAATTTTTGAAACAGGTGCAACTATAGATGTTGCAGCAATTACAAAAGGCAAAGGTTGGCAAGGAGTCATACAAAGATTTGGAGTCAAGAAAAAACAACATAAATCAAGAAAAACAGTAAGAGAGGTTGCTTCATTAGGTCCAATTTCACCATCAAACGTCATGTATTCAGTTCCAAGAGCAGGACAGATGGGATTCCACCAAAGAACAGAATACGATAAAAGAATTATGTTAATGGGCAATACAGAAAATAATCAAATAAAAATAAATCCAGATGGTGGATACAAACATTTTGGTTTAGTAAAAGGAGATTTCATTATTTTAAAAGGTTCAGTTCCAGGAACTTATAGAAGATTAATCAAACTAAGAAGTCAAATTAGACATGCACCAATAAAAATTACCAAACCAAATATTTTAGAGGTAGTAATATAATGAAAACTACAACATATACAATAACAGGAACTAAAGACGGTGAAGTTGAACTACCGCTAATATTTTCCACTCCTTTTAGAGCAGAGTTAATTCATAAGGCATTTACAAATCTAACTTCTCATAAATTTCAACGACAAGGAAGACATCCAACCGCGGGTATGGATGTCGTAGCAAGATCAAACGATCCACCAACAGGACAGCATACAGCACGTATTGCAAAAATGAAAGGTGGTGGTGGTGGAAGACAGGGTCAAGCTGGTGGTGTTGCATCAGTAAGAGGTGGAAGACAAGCTCATCCTCCAAATGTAGATAAGGTAATTTTCAAGAAATTAAATAAAAAAGAAAACAAATTGGCACTGTGTTCTGCAATAGCTGCAACAGCATCAAAAGATATGGTACAATCAAGAGGCCACAAAGTAGAAGGTATAGAAACATTTCCAATCATAGTATCAAACGATATAGAATTGATTTCAAAAGCAAGCCAAATTTCCAAAGTGTTAGAAGATCTAAAACTGATGAAAGATGTTGAAAGACTACAAGCAAGAAAACCACGTACAGGTAAGGCTTCACTTAGAGGAAGAAGTAAAAAAGTCGGAAAGAGTGTGTTATTTGTTATAAAAGATTCATCAAAAATAAGCAAAGCATGTGGTGCTCTACCAGGAGTAGAAGTGAAAGCAGTTAAAGACTTGAGTGTATTAGACCTAGCGCCAGGATCAGATCCTATTAGATTAACAGTGTATTCAAAAGCAGCAATAGAAGAAATTGCAAAAATAAAATCAACACATCTAGAATTAATGGTGAAAACACGATGAATGTAGTTCAAGCAAGTAAAATCATTTTGAAGCCATATATCACTGAAAAAACATTTGCCATGATTGAAAATGAAAGTAAAATTTGTTTCATTGTAGATAGATCAGCAAGCAAACCACAGATAACAGAAGCTGTTGTCACATTATACAATCAAAAAGTCATCAATGTAAACACAGCAAGAACAATTTACGGTAAGAAAGCGTTTGTCCAGTTTGAGACTACAGAAAAAGCCAGAGATTTAGCCACTAAGATAGGAATGCTATAATATGGACAATAAAACTTCATCAATACTAACAGAGAAGAAATAAGATGGTCAAAGAATTTCTATATCGCGGATTGCCAAAAGAAGAGCTAGACAACATGTCATTAGAGAAATTATTCATAATATTCAATTCAAGACAAAGACGATCACTTACCAGAGGAATTACAGATGATAAGAGAAAGTTGATTGAGGAGATAAAATTTGCAAAAGCAGGAAAGATGAAGAATCCAATCAAAACTCATTCTAGAGATTTAATTATTCTGCCATACATGGTAGGCGTTACAGTCAATGTTTTTTCAGGAAAGGAATTCACTCCAGTTTTAATAAAAACTGAAATGATTGGCCATTATCTGGGTGAGTATGTAATTACAAACAAAAGAGTCTCACATGGTGCACCAGGTGTCGGAGCATCAAGATCCAGTCTCTACGTACCACTAAAGTGATTGTTATGGGCAGATTCAAATACGCATTTCAAAATTTTGACGCAACAAAGCACGTTCGTTCTTCAATAAGAGAAAAAGATATCTCACACAAACATGCTAGAGAAGTAGCTGTTGCAATAAAGGGACTTTCAATTGAAAGAGCACGAGATTACTTGCAAGCAGTAATTAACAAAGAAAGAGCAATTGCGTTTAAAAGATACAATAATCAAGTTGGACACAGATCAGACCCAGGAATGATGTCAGGACGTTATCCACAAAAAACAGTTAAAGAATTCATCAAGGTGCTAAACAATTTGGAATCAAATGCAGAATACAAAGGAATGGATTTAGATAGATTAAGAATTGTAAACGCTACAGTGCACAAAGGAGTTATTGTAAAAAGATTCATTCCAAGAGCTATGGGAAGCGCTACTCCAAAAAACAATGTATTAACACATGTAGAATTGGTGGCACAGGAGATATAACATGTCAGCAGTAAAAAATGTAATCAAAGATAATTACAACATGATGCTTCTCAAAGATTATCTAAGAATTGCAATTAAAGACGCAGGGTTTTCACACGCAGAGATTTCAAAAACACCTATGGGAAC
>JBOGRE010000188.1:0-1671 GCA_050749345.1 Nitrosarchaeum sp.
TATAATTGGTGCAATGCTGGAAGGTAACGATATAACTTTACGTGGAAAACTAACTATTGATCTAAAGAAATTTTCCAAAATTATGAGTGATATTTCTAATGACCTACAAAATAAAACTCAAAAATTGAAAGTATGATATTACTTCAAAACCTAAATAAAATAATCTAAATATTATTAGAACTACTTACAAGGATTCTTAGACCTTGAATTACACTTTGAACCAATCAAACGGGGAACGCCATATCAAAATTGAAGTTTTTGTTAATTTTTTGACGTTTCATATTAATGATCAAAATTTTAATGATTACACATAAGAGACTGTGTATCCATAAACAATAGTGGCAATTGGAGAAACTCTCTTAAAAATAACAGATTATCCATTTACATATTCCATAATTTTTCTTTGGTTACGCTTTTCTAACATTGATATATTTTCAAACGATGCAATCCCTTTTTTGGCTATGGCAGGATTTAGTGGAACCGTATTAGCTATGTTGGATCCGATAGGAAGAGGGTTCAAATTATATTCCATATTTCTGGAAAAAATAGTTTTTGATTATTACAATGATCCTAATCTGGAGAAAAAACTATCTTTCAAAATTTTATCAAAAATTAATCCAAAACTACTCATCTTACCAAAAATGAAGAAAAAATGGGAGTATGTAGAGAGTGCTTTCCATACAAAAGCTATTGAATTAGAAAAAGATAGAATTGTAAGTTCAATTTATTTTATAATTCTATTGATTGTTTTACTTTATTTTCTTCAAAATAGCACTTTATTTGAGAATCAATATCCTGATTTTTTAAAAACAGAAAGATGTGATGAACATTGTGCTAAAGTCTTTGCGAATATCATTTTGCTAATAATAGAAATATTAGTAGTAATTATTACTGGATGGAGAAGTGCAAGCATAATAAAAAATGCTTTGATAGTATCCACATATCTTCAAAGTATTGACTCTTTGGTTGTTCCAAAAACATCTACTGAAACTCTTAGTCGATTTATAGAAAATGGGGATTGGAAAACTGCGGAACATTGGAAACATGTTATAGAAGATGAATATGTTAATGAAGAGAATTTACGAGAAATGAGAATAAACAATTTATATGAACACACTAATTCAATATTTCTAAATTTTAAAAAACATAGAACACAATGTGAGACTGATAACAATACGGCGCTTCTAAAATTTATGCGTGGAGAACGCTCTGAAAAGACTTTATCTCTAATTGAAATATTACAAACTTTTCCATTTTACAGCAGATTAATGGAACATCTCTACACCAATGATGATAAAGATATTTTCAAACAAATTCAAGATGTTTTTCAATCTGATAAAGACTGGAAAAAAAGTTTTGAATCTTCACTTGATTATAAAACCACACAAATTAACAAAATTATTTCTTGTTTACAAATGAAAAAACATCAAGAAAATGAATTTGAGATTCTGGGTGAAAATGGGCAATGGATAAACATTAAATTATTATCAGCACATTTGGATCATTATGTAAGTTATTCTAGAATTGACCTGATTCCAATAACAAAGAAAGAAAATTCATCATTGTGCGAAGTCAGATTTTTTGATAGAAGGGGGAATGAAGAACTTGGTCCTGATGTAATTGCTGAATTATATGAAAAAGATGCTAGTTCATTGACTGATAGATTAGATG
>JBOGRE010000189.1:0-1943 GCA_050749345.1 Nitrosarchaeum sp.
GATAATTGCAGTTCACTCACCACAGTACGCCCATTTCACTGGCATTTCAAACAGAAATAGATGGAGTCAGATACTATCAAACACCTCAAGGAAAGATGTATCCGTCAATTACCACCGTGCTAACTAAGACAGCAGATATGTCAGGCCTTGATGAATGGCGAGAAAGAGTTGGAAACGACGTTGCAGAACAAATAATGAAAGAAGCACAAATTCATGGTACAATGACGCATAAACTATGCGAAGATTATCTGAATAATAAAGAATCAGAGGGAGATTTTTTAGATATTCCAAAGAAACATTTCGAAAAACTAAAGCCGTACCTGCACAAAATGGACAATATTAGAGGAATCGAGCTTCCATTGTATAGCGATGAGTTTGAAATTGCAGGAACGTGTGATTGCGTTGCAGAGTATAATGGAGATTTGTCAATTATTGATTTTAAGACAAGCAGAAGTAGACTAGCAGAGCATTATGATAAAGTTCAAAAATATTTCATGCAGGCAACTGCATATTCTTTAATGTGGAAGGAAAGAACTGGAACAGAAATAGATCAAATTGTAATTATTGGTTCTGAAGAAACTGGCAATGTTGCAGAGTTTATTAAAATACCATTTGATTTCAAAGAAGCATTAATTGACAAGATAGAAAAATTTCGTGAATCAGTAAACTTGAAGGAAATATGAAATAAAGTCTATTTTACAGCATCATAAAAAGAACATTACCTCAAAAGATAAGATCAAAATTTATGATAAGGTTCTAGAAAAATTGAAACCTGTATCATTTACTTAATTCTAAGTATTTTCGCTTTTTATATAGAAAATACTTGTGAATTTGAAATGTACCATTCGATTAACAAAGTTAATCATCATCTAAATACTCTCGATGTTCTTACTATATTGATAATATGTCCACTAAAGACTCAGCTGTATTAAATGATACAAGAATTGGAAAAACAACAAAGATTTCAATTTGTGACTTGACACAAAATAATACCTCTGAGATTCTCCAAAAAATGGAATATCAGGTTCCAATTTATCTACAAGTGTATTCTGACTTATTTACAAAATATCTTCATTCATTTAACACTGTTTTTGGGGTATGTAGAATATCTGAAAAACAATTTTTTGATAAACTTGGGATTGATCATACTGTGATGGAGGAAATAGCAGAGTATTGGAATTTTATTAAAAATTTGACCCTGATTCAAATAGAATTAAATTCTAAGTTTGTTGAAGATTATATTGAATTTAAAATGTCCACAATTGAATCATTTGATAAATCCATGACATCTGCATTGAACTATTATACAAAAAGCTTGTCTGAATTTAATAAAAAATAATTTATCAATAATACGCCTAAATGTTTTAGAACATAAGACATTATTTTTACTTATTATTTTGTTTTCTGAAAATAATTTTTGTTATTTGTTCATTGAATTGTAACTTTAAGTAATTATATGATTATTCCAATAATTCTGATAAAAACAAGACTAGCTAAAATTGGATAGTAATACACCATCAACTAGAATAAGGTATCTTATCGTACAACCATGACGGGACATCTTGCATGATGCATTACTTTGAGTGCAACACTGCCAAGTAGTAATTCTTGAAATACACTTTTCCCCCTGGTTCCAATTATAATTAAATCGTAATTTTTATTCTTTGTAATCTCAATTATAATTTGAGCAGGGTCACCTGATTCTATCATCAATTCAACTGAAATATTATTTTTAGCAGCTTCCTTTTTACACTCTTCTAATACCTTTTCACCTTTTATCTTGAGTTCACTTAGTAGCTCAAATACTGTGGCACTATCTCCTCCAAATTCACAAGGAATGACATGAACTATATCTAATTTTGAATTACATTTTTGGGAGAGAAAAAGGGATTTTTCAAATGCCTTTTTTGCAGACATGGACCCATCTACTGCAACAAGTATCC
>JBOGRE010000190.1:0-2772 GCA_050749345.1 Nitrosarchaeum sp.
GGGTTTAACACTTGAGCCTACATGTGAAAAGCAACCACAAAACCACCTAGATGTCCCATCTGAATTGTGGTTATGTTTTTTGTCTAGCCACAAAAGCTCATCCCCTCTAAAATAGAGAAAAAAGACAAAATTTTTGATTCAAAATGTAATCTGCAAGAGAAATAATTCTGTATTTCGAAGTTATAATTTAGCGACTAATAGAGAATGAAGATTAAAGGAACAATAATTCCAAAAATTACTGTAATTTTGAGCAAGTCTTTTGTTCTAATGGCATGAATTTACCCAGGATACCTAGGGGTATTTTGGGTTATTTTTAATCCATTATGTGAAATTTTTAGAAAATATAGGGATGTTTGCCCCATTTTACGCTTCAACTATATATCAAATTTTACAAGATCATAATATGGTGCAAATTGGGATATTCATTGTAATTGGAGCAATTTTAATTTCAATGGCAATTGCAATGTACTATTACACCCAATATCAGACGAATTTGATAATTGCAAAGACAGGAGAGCCAGTAGTTGTGGGTCCTGTAGAATATATAATAACATTTGATGGAACTCATAAAGGAAACGAAAAAGTAATACCTGAAAATACATTTGTGAAAATCAAAATAACTGCAAAAAATATCAGTAAAGAAAAAACTTGGATCTCAGGACGTCAGTTTTACCTAATTGATGAAAAACAACAAAAACACAAATCAGTATATGGTGAATTTTCTACAGAAGATCTGTCAAATTATCAGCTAGAGCCAAACAAACCAGTGATATTTACTACACAGTTTGATGTTCCATATGATGAGTCAAAACAATACAATATCACAATTCAATCATCAAAACAACAAGCATCGGTGGATATTGCATCACTTTGCATCACTAATTGTTGATCGCAAAAAAAAATATTGTCAAATTTTACTAGCGTTGAAGCAACAATGTGTGACTTTACCCATATAACCGCAATGATAAAAATACACAGGCATGGCAATATCCAGAGCCAGAAGAGCTGAAGCAGCTAAAAAAGCCGCACGTACAAGAAAAAGAAATTTGGCGGCAAAAGCAGCAGAAGCAGCTAGAATGGCAATGCGTAGAAAACGAAGTAGAGCTGCAAAAAGAGCAGCAGCAACTCGTAGGGGAGCAGTAAAGAGAGCAGCTCCAAAAAGAAAAGCAGTTAGAAGAGCTGTCGTAAGAAAAACAGTTAGAAGAGCTGCCGTGAGACGTGCAGTTAGAAGAGCTGTTGTAAGACGTGCAGTAGTAAGAGCTCTCGTAAGACGTGCAGTTAGAAGAGCTGTTGTAAGAAAAGCAGCAAGAAGATCTGCCGTAAGACGTGTAGCAAAAAGAAGACGTTAAACTGCTTTCATTATCTTTTTTTCTATTTTATTTTAATACTATTGTAAAATGTTTCTAAATTCGAATTTAGAAATATCTAGTCAGTGCTCAATTTTAATTCAGGCAAGACAAAAACAGATTCTGGTTTTATTTTAAGAATTATTCTTTTCTCATTCTCTCTTTTAAATGGATAATGTTTTTGTCCCAGATATTGCAGTGTTAATTTATCTGCATGTACATAATCATAATCAGGAATTATTTCTTTAACTATTCCTCTAATGGTTGTCATATCAAGTGGATTATCATGAGACACAACAGAGATTGCAACACGAGGATCACGTAAGATGTTTTTATGTTTAATTCTGCCCTCCGCAGTATTTACCAAGATATATCCAGAATCGTAATTGGCCCAAACTGGTGAAAGTTGTGGTGCACCGTCTTTCATAATAGTTGCAATAAAGACAATGTTTCTTTTCTGAAATAATTGTATGATCTTTTCTTGCAACTTACCACACACTCAAATTTTCATTATTAAAATCGTTTTCAATAGGAATTGACTAGTATTCATATTGAAAAACACTAGTTAGACTTGATCGATTCATGTTTTTTGCCAGAATTCTCCATGATGTTTGTCATTGCACGGTTCATAATTTCCATTACCAAGTATTGAGAATATTCCTCAGAGTTGTCCCCTTTAGTTTTCTTTGCGTTTGTTGTTTTTGGAGTAAGGTTTCTTAGAATTTTTTCAATTTTTACAGACGTACTGTTAATGACTTTGGAATATGTGGAATCAAAATCAGCAGGTGCAGCATAGCCAAGTAATTTTGTAGATGTGCTGTAAAATTTGGTTATGGCACCACGTGATTCTTCAATTTTGGCAATTTCAATCAGTCCAGAATCTTTTAGAATATCAAGATGATGTCTAACAGTGGTCAGGGCTTTTTTGTATCCTGTTTTTTTTAGCTCATTTGAGATCTGGTCTGCAGATAATGCACGATGATATAGAATCTCGATGATTTTTGAACGTGAAGGGTCTTCAATTGCACGTGCGTGTTTGACGCTTGTTGTAAGGATGCGATTTACTTTGATTTGTTTCTCTAATAGGGTGGACATGCTGTTAACTGCTTTAATTCTGATCTAAAAGATCCTCGTATCAGATTTTTTTGTCTAATCGCATTAATTTTTTTTTGTTATGATGATAGTGAGACCGGCATTAAAATGAGATGACCGCTATTAGAAATATGATAATGCAAACATAATTATCATTACCGCTATCATAATTATCATTACCGCTATCATAATTATCATTAGCACTATCATAAATTTAGTATAGTTAGTATAATCATCATAGAGGTACAAGATATTTTAAAAAATTAAGAAAAATAAGAAATTCTAAAAAGACATGTAGGTTATAGATACAATTACCATCAAATGGCATAATTGA
>JBOGRE010000191.1:0-3490 GCA_050749345.1 Nitrosarchaeum sp.
GGTATAGATGAGGAACTTATCAAAGAATTGTCCAAAGATGTTCAGAGGGCATTATTGCAATCTGATGTCAATGTAAGATTGGTTCTTGAAATTACAAAACAATTAGAAGCACGATCATTAAATGAAACGCCTCCACCAGGATTATCAAGAAAAGATCACATTGTAAAGATTCTGTATGAAGAACTTGCAAAGATGTTGGGCAATGAAACTGATTTTGATTTCAAACCTGGTAAACAAAATAAAATAATCATGCTTGGAATTCAAGGAAGTGGAAAAACAACTGTAACTGCCAAACTTGCTAAATTCCTAACTAAGCAGGGTTACAAAGTTGGTGTAATAGGTGCTGATACATACCGACCTGGTGCATTAGTTCAATTACGGACCATGTGTGAAAAATCAAATGTTGAAGTGTATGGTGACCCAAACAACAAAGATTCTCCAGATATAGTGAAAAATGGCTTAAAACATTTTGAAGAATTGCCTCTAGATGTAATAATAATCGATACTGCTGGACGACATAAAGAAGAAAAGGATCTATTGGCAGAAATGCAACAAATTAACAAAGTCACTGATCCTGATCTTGCAATACTTGTTATTGACGGAACCATTGGCCAACAGTGTTTCAATCAAGCTGAGGCATTTCATAAAACAATTCCTGTTGGTGGAATTATTATTACAAAATTAGACAGTTCAGCAAAAGGTGGTGGTGCAATTGCAGCTTCTGCAGCTACTGGTGCCCAAATCATGTATGTTGGAACAGGAGAACGAATTGATGATTTAGAAAAATTTTCTCCAACTAGGTTTGTTGGTAGATTGCTTGGAATGGGTGACATTCAAGCAGTTTTAGATTTGGCAAAAAGATTGGAAAATGAAGGAGATGATGTTAGACTAAAACGAATTTCTAGTGGGAAAATGAACATGGACGATTTTTTCTATCAATTAGAAGAAGTAAGCAAAGTAGGCTCATTGAAAGGATTTCTTGATAATATGCCTGGTCTTTCTGGTATGGTAAAAGATGATCAATTAGATCAAATGGAAGGAAGAGTGTCAAAATGGAGATTCATTATTCAAAGTATGACCAAGACAGAAAAAGCTGATCCTGACATATTGAATTCATCACGAATTAAAAGAATTTCTAGAGGTTCTGGTTGGCCAGAACATGAAGTTAAGGAATTAGTCAAAAATTATAAAAATTCAAAAAATATGATGAAGGCATCAAAAGGAAGACAAATGCAAGGTACACTTCGTCGTATGGGGTTTGGTTAGAGTTTTTATCTATTTGTTAAAAATTAGAAATTAAAATGCCTACCATCAATGAAATTATTCCTATCGTAAATCAAATCCTAAAAGATTATGATTTATGTGACAGCTGTTTAGGTAGGCTTTTTTCTAAACAAATGAATCTTTCATCAAATAAATTACTTGGGAAAAAATTAAAAATATCTATAATACGATCCTCTAAAAAATGTTTTATTTGTAAAAATCTTTTAGACAATCTCACACCCTATTTGAAATTAATGCTAGATGTTTCTTCTAACTATGATTTTTCATCTATGATTGTTGGTGCTTTGATTAAACCATCCATAATAGAAAGAGATGATCACATAAAATCAAAATACAAACTGAGGGGAATTGATAGTGTTAAAACTGACATAACCAAAGAACTTGGAAAACAATTCATTAAAAAAACAAAGAAAATAATTGATTTTTTAAATCCAGATCTTACTTTTACAATTAATTTTAAAGATGAATCGTGTCAGATTCGTTCAAAACCCATTTTATTATATGGAAGATATACTAAATTAAAGAGAGGTTTATCTCAAAAACAAAAACCTTGTGTTAATTGTTCTGGAAAAGGTTGCAGAAGCTGTAATTTTTATGGTATCTCTAAATATGACAGTGTTGAAGGTAGAATTTCAGAATTTCTTTTCAATACATTTGGAGGAACAACTACAAAATTTACTTGGGTTGGTGGTGAAGATAAATCTAGTTTGGTTTTAGGTTCAGGCCGACCATTTTTTGTCAAAATTCATAATCCATTCAAAAGAACTCATTCTTTACCAAAAAAAATAATATCTGACTCTATTGTAATACATAATTGCAAGATCATTGTGGAATCTCCAAAACCCCCAATCAAATTTAATTCATCAATAGAATTAAAAATTTCTACAGAAAATGAAATTCAATCTACTACTATGAAGAAATTAAAGAGTATTCTCAGTGGACCTGTAGTGGTTTATGAAAAATCTGGAAAACGATCTGAAAAGGTCATTTCTGATTTAAAATATAAGAAAACTGCAAAAAATTGTTTTACTTTATTTATTAAAGCGGAGGGCGGATTACCCGTAAAACGATTTGTTGATGGTGACGATGTAACTCCTGGGATTCGCCAAATTATGAATGATAACTGTAAGTGTATAACGTTTGATTTTCTTGAAATTGACCTAAAATGATAACAATTAACTAATGCCTATTTTTCACATAAATCATGCCAATACGAAAAAAAGGTAAACATAAGAGACATGCAGATCAAAGAGCTGATCGACGTAGAAAAAAGACGGTGAAATCAGGAAAGCCTAAATCCCGATAGAATCAACCTTTTTACAATCAAATTTCTCGAGAGGATGTATTGGATCCATTAATACGAATGAAAGAAGCACATCTTAAGGAATTAATTCCAGGCGATATCTATGATTTAGTTGTAAAACGTTTTCCTATAATTGTGGATGGCATTAATAGAATTGAAAAAGCATCTGGAATACGTTATCCTATAGCTTACGTAGAACCCTCAATTGTCATTTCATTTCCTAGTCTACATTCTTATGAATTTGGAATATTATTTGCTCGTACTATTCCTATATTCTTTGATGATAAATTTCATGTTGTAATTCAGATTTCCGCACCGTTAGTCGCATATGGTCTAAAAGGTACCATTCATGCCATTTTGGCACATGAATTTTTACATTTTCTTGAATTAATTAGAAAAATTTCTAAAATGGATTTACTTTCAGATGAAATCACTGGAAATCTATTTGAAAGTGTTTATGCTGATGAGACGAGATTATTTGAACCTAAAGTAGTATTCAAAGACAGAACTTTGTTAGATCATATCACAAAACGATTCCCGGCAGGTTTTAGAGATCATAAGTTAGAAGACAAAGTAATCCAATTTTGGTTAAAGAAAAATCTCCCAAAAATAAACATCTCCCTTGATGTTAATACTGTAAAATTATCTGTTGAGTCCTTATCTAAAATAAAACTTGATCCTGTATTTTTACACAGAATTGACCAATTAGAACAAAAAAGTGCTAAAATTCGTAAGAAAAAACTTTATTGATGAAACTTTACTCAATTACAACATTTCTAAATTCTTTATTATAACTCGACAACTTGGTTCGTTTTTGGGCACAATTAATTTTGGAAATCTGTAATTATGGAATTAGTTTTTGAAATTATGCTCATATAATCTATCTCTGGGTCTGTACTTAAT
>JBOGRE010000192.1:0-1914 GCA_050749345.1 Nitrosarchaeum sp.
CCAATTACTATAATGTCGTAATTTAAGGATTTTGCAAATTTAACTATCATATAAGCAGGATCTCCAAAATCAATTTTTTTATTAAACACAATTCCATTTTTGGCTGAGCGCAGTTTTGCGCTCTCCATAATTTTATCAGCTATTTTTAATGCCTCTTTTTCTGGATTTTGTAATCGACGAAATGCTTTCTCCGGGGTTCGTGGGAGAACAAATATTCCTGTTAACGTTGCCCCGTATTGCCTAGCAAGATAAATTGCTTCATCCAGCCCTCGAAAAGAATTTTTTGATCCATCCAGAGGAACAAGGATTTTTTTTATGTCAAGTGCACACATGGTTTCTCAAAGGGCTTTAGAGTCCTTTTCTTTAGTAAATATGTCAAATGCATTATCAATAGTTGAAACAAAAATTTTCCCATCCCCTTTTTTGCCACTATAAGCTGCTTGTGAAATTGCAGATACAATAGAATCCACTTTGGAATCATCAACAACTGTAACTATAGTATCAACTGCATTGTATTGAATTTCCTCCCCTTTTTTTCCACCGATTCTTGGTCTTTCCCCAGCACCTCTGCCCAATGATCTGGTTACAGTCAGACCCCCTACACCTTGACTGACTAGTGCATCGATTACTGCTTTTTGTTTATCATTTTGAATAACCGCTTCAATTTTTTTCATGATTATGCAGATTATCTCAAAGAGTGTGTATTCCTTTTTCTTTAGTGCAAATATCAGTTGATTCTTCAACGTTTGTAATGAAGATTTTTCCATCTCCCTTTGTTCTGGTACATGCAGTTTTTGCTATTTTCTCCATTATATCATCTGCTTTTTCATCATCTACTACTACAATCACGATATTTTTAGAATAATATTCACCAACTAGTGGAGATTCAGTAGCACCCTGACCTTTTCCGTCAAGTACAGTAAATCCACCAACGCCTGTTTTTCGCAATACCTTTACTATGGCTTCTAACATATTTGGTTGGATTATTGCCTCAATTCTTTTCATGTTTTAATATGCATCACGAATCCTTTAAAACGCTACACAGATTCTCGTCGGTGATTTTCAGGTATGATATTGTAGACCCCCCTCAAATAGGTCTAAATCTAATTTAGAGTGAATCAAATGGGAAAAGAACCAAAAAAAATTCGCGTTAAAGACATTATGACTAAAGCAGTCATCTCAGTAGATGCGACAGTCAATGTAAATGACGCAGCAAAAATGATGGAAGATGCCAAGGTTGGTGCAATAATAGTTATGGAAAATAATACCCCTGTTGGAATAATCACCGATCGTGATTTTGCAGTAAAAATTGTAGCCCATGCTTATCCCATAACAACTCCTGTGAAGCAGATAATGTCACATCCTCTTATCGGCGTTGACCCAGAAGAATCGGTCTGGACTGTAGCTGATCTCATGTATGCAAGAGGAGTCAGGAAAATTCCTGTCATAGAAGGGGATACCCTAGTGGGAATTATCACTGCCACTGATTTGGTAAATCAGTTTGCAGTATCTACAGAGGAGGATATGAAAAATATGTACTACCAATCCCTTGCGAAAATCTTTGTTCAACGTCATTATGTATAGATATAAAAAAAGTCAATATCTAAAATAATTATTAATAATTAAAGTACAGTCTTAAAAACGGTTTAGTTTCTAGTCGCTATAAATACAATATATTCTTGTTCATGATCAGGCATTTGCTTATCCATTTTACTAAAAGAATATTGTTCTACTGATTTGACCACATTGTATACTGATTCTCCAATAATCAGGCCATTATTTGGAGCAAGCCCATTAATCTTTGCACACTGATTTACTGTGGAACCAAAGATGTCTATAACGTCAGATGTGGAAGTACTTGCTAATCTTACAGAACCATATGTTGCACTAATTTTATAATCCACACATGGAAGG
>JBOGRE010000193.1:0-2175 GCA_050749345.1 Nitrosarchaeum sp.
TGATTAGAGTTGTGTTCTTGCAAGCATATGTGCAACGCGAAGTGGCTCTGGTATAGCGCCCTGTAGTGTAAATGCATCTAAGAGACTTTTTGTCTCTTGTACTGTACAGCCTTCTATCCTGATATACAAATCATGTCCTGTGTGAAGTCTAATTTTTGTTCTCTCGCCAAGCTTATGGTATTCTTCTATTTTAGATTGATATGAATCAGGAAAGTGGTATTTTATGGCGGCCTCAATTCCCTTTGAATCATCATATGTTACCCCAATTACTGGGATCTTTAGCTTGTCCCAGATTTTTTTTATATCCACAATATTGTACATGGATATAATTAATCCAGAAATCATTACAAAACTAATATCATCTCGGTTTAGTTTTTGATGCATTTTAAGTATAGAGTCAGTTGCATCATTTCCTTCTATTGTGGTATGACCAAATACAAACCCATCTATGACAAAATCTCGTCGCATAACAACCCCAGCAAGTGTAGAGATCTTCTCATCTTCTCTGAAACTTTCTGCTATAGCAAGTCCACGTAGTCCTTTTTTTTCAATGTGTAGGTGATTCATCTTGTTTTCGCCTAGAAAATTTTCTATAAACCAAGCTTATTGCCACAATGAATATGGCAGTAATTGCAGACCAAGTTCCAAATGCAATCAAGTCTGGACTTGCCATTAAATTATTGCGCCACTGCCCACTATTCTTATAGTCTGTGATTCTGGTTTTAGTATCACGCAGATGTCATTTTTATCAAACACAACAGGTTTGCCAAGTGAGAGTTTCATTGGGTTTATTGAAACAATTTTTGCAGGTCTTATTTGTAATCCTATGTTTACTAAAAACATCTGGTTTTCTCCTATCTTGTCTTTGAAGAACTGATTCTGTACATAATCTAGAGTTATTTCTTGTGCCATATGTACTGAATCTGGCTCGCATAGCATATCACCTCTCTGTACATCATCTGGTGTTATTCCCTTTACTGAAAGTCCTACTCTTGCAGGTGAGATTGCCTCATCTACAGGGTCATCGTGCATCTGAATTGATTTTATTAAAACATCAGAACCTTTTGGCAAGAGTTTGAGATTATCGTATGTTTTTACTTTTCCTTGAATTACCTTTCCAAGTATGACAGTTCCTACTCCTTTCACATCAAAACAGTGATCAATTGAGATTTTCACCTTGCCATCTTTGATAACCTGTAGCATAGAATCCATTTCTTTTTTTAGATCATCAAGCTCAACTATTTTGTATTTTTCCACAACAGTTCCTTTTATCATAGTAAGGAGTTTTGTCCTATCAACGTCGTACGAATGAGATAGTATCCCTTCTGTTTTTGAGACTGTCAAGTGCAATAATTTGTTCTCCTGTGAATTTGTTAATCTTTGACGCATGAAATATTACATATTCTCCCATGTGTATTGCTTGAAAAAGTGGTTGTATCTTTTCTGGAAATCCTGTTGGCATAGTCCATGTCTTGACAATCTCCGACTCTTTTTTGTCATATATTGTCAGATCCGTTGCTGTGCCTTTTTTTCCAAATTCTTTAGCGATTGATTCATCCGCAAGTAATGTGTAGTTAATAGACTTCATCGAATGTGGAAACGTAACATATACTTGTAAAAAATCTTGCGCAGTCAATCATAATCTAAGTAATATGCATTTATTTTCTGAAATATGAAAAGTCCGTAGGTAGCGTCGAACTATATATTTAGAATCCTTCCGACCCATTAAAAATAATTTTAAAGCATAAGATACAAAACAGGTTGTTCACTAAGCTTCTCTGCCACTAATTATTTATTGCTATTTGATGATTGTTTTTTCGCTTCTAATTCTTCAATTAATTCTTCACCAAAGTCAAAATCAACAGAACTGTATAATGCAAATTCTATCGCTGCTTCGATAAAGTCACTGATTGACTCGCCAATAAGGTTACAACGTTCCCTAAGTTCCTCATGAAGTTCTGTTGGTATACGGGCAGAAACAGTTCTTGACATTTGTTTACACCTGTTTACAATCAAAACCTAATTTTAGATTAGATAATACAGCGGAACTAAATGGATTCGAACCTACAAGATTGAATCCCTTCGATTGATAGATAATGAAATATCAGTGGATAGACATGATCAATTATTGCCAAAAAATAAGACATCACTCTAGGGAGAAGAGAAAACACAAAA
>JBOGRE010000194.1:0-3190 GCA_050749345.1 Nitrosarchaeum sp.
GCTATGATGATACCTGCAATAATTCCCATTACTTTGAGATCTTTTGAATTCAATTAAATCCCTGCATCTTTATGTCTATAAAATTATTTTTCCACATCTTTTACAACAAATGATAAAATTCTGTTCTATTTAAAATCCAAACTTTACATTTGTAAAATACTGGATTCAAATAACAAAAAATACACATCAGTAGGATGTAAAAAAGAAAATGAAAACTAGACTTTTGATAATGATGCAATGACTGAAAGAATGAGAAAGAGAATTGAAGTCACATACGGCCCAACTATGGACAAGGCAGCAGATGCTGTCTTTGAAGCAATTGGAAAGATGTGGGGCTCAATGCTTAATCTGAGGCAAAAAAAGAAGTCGCATCAAAGTTGCAAAAAATTTTCTCTGATGCAAATAGGAAGTAATTCCTTTTTTTCTTTTTTTACCCTATAGTTATTCCTAGAATGAAATTCCCCTCAAATAGTGCAAAATCTACCTTCCCAACTATATTCCCAGCACATATGGGGGGTGTATAGTTGGGGGCTTATTTTGCACTGATCACCTAACATTAGAAATATGATTTCAAGGAATGCCCCTAAAACTTGCAGAATTGATTGTTTATTGTAACTATTTAGCAATTCTTAATTCCTGTACGGATACCATGAATCTAGAGTCTCAAAATGTCTAATGAAAATCAGGATCATAAATCATTCAAAATTGATCTTGCATATGCTGCCATACTTGGATTGACAGTCATCATAACAGCTTGGTGTGGCTTACAACATGAGTTGTGGTCCAGCACATTAACATTTGAACTAAAGGAAGCAAATTCTGCACATCGTCAGTATACAGTAGAAGAGCTTAAAGAAAGGCAGCTTATGATATTTGACATTAATCTTTTTACAAGTTACATGGAAGCTGAAAAAAGCGGCAACATTGAGTTAGCTGACTATTACAAGAGTAATTTTCGCCCCGAAATGAAAGTAGCATTTGATGCATGGATTAAAACTGACCCTTTTAACGACCCAGAACCAAAGACTCCATTTACAATGCCTGAATACCCAAATCCAGATAATTCAAAAGCAATAAACAGCTTTTTGAATTTGGCTGAAGAAAAGTCCCAAAATGCAGACAGGATGAGCACTATTGCATCAAACTATGTCTTTTTTACTACAATATATGCAGGTATTTCTTTTCTTGAGGGAATTGGACGTGTCTTTCCTTCTAAAAAAATTCAGACAGTATTTCTAATTATGGGTATTGTGATGTTCTCGGTTGCAACAATAATTTTATTTTTGACACTTCCAATTGCGCCATTTTCTATTATTTGATTACATTTAATACAGTTAATTTTTGATCCGTTTGCCAAGATTATCTTGTTTAATTAATGTAAAAGAGATTTTGTGCTTTTACTCAATGAAAAAATGTTAGGAATTAGTTTTTTCTGCCTTTAATCATTCAGAAATCAAAATACCATTCAATCACTTGTCATCATTAAATTATTCCAATATCTTTTAAAACGCTCATTTATTTGTCAAATATGCTTATTGCAGGCTCTGATGTCTCTGGAAATACAATAGGTGGTGGTCAACATAGACATATTTCGTTTCTAATAGGCAGTGAAGAATCTATCAATAAATTGTACAATGACATCCATCTAAAAGAAATTCATATGGTTCGTCTAACTGAATCTGCAAGAAAACATGTTCAACAAAAACTAGACTTTAGGGGAAATGATGTCTTTGCATGGTGTTTTCACGTTGAAAAACAACACATCATTAATCATATAGCAAATCATGAAAGGTTACATCCAAAAAATAAGCCAAGAGAATCAATCTTTCGTCATTTTGATTATTTATTTTTACAACAATTCAAAGAACAGCTTGAAGCTATTTGCTATTCGCACAAGACCAGTCTTGATGAATTAACAGTTGAATGTGATTCAGATATGCAATTTACCATACAAAACTGGAAAATGAGGAAAAAATCTCGCGGGAAAGCTTATGAAATTGCCGATGCGATTGCTTATTTTAATGAAAAAGATCGCAAGACCAAAGGATGTGTCGATGTTGATCTTAGAGATAAAATATACAGACAAATGGAATATGACTTGTTAAAATGAATAATCAGAACTCAATTGCTCCTTGTACCACCGTAATCCCTCACGGTTTCCGTTAGCCAAGAAGATACAAGTTCTGATGTTATGATATAATGATAATTACTAATATCTATTACGATTGCACATCTGAACATTTGTCTAGGCGTGGGATTATCAAAATTAGCATAGCAAATTCTATCTGAAATATAGAAAGATAATCTGATTTGCTGTGTATAATTCTTAGAAATTAAATCAAGTTTTTACTTTTCTGCAAATACGTTCTCTAGTGAGACAACAGAAAAATCAAATTTATACGTAAATTAAAGAAGTTTTTTGTGTGTCTTAATATATCGTTTCATGAACCATTGCAAAAATGGCAGATCATCATCTTTTGTTTGAGATTTTTCAAGTGCAGTATAGTATGAACGTTTATCATTATAATCAATATCCATTAAAGGATAATCAAATGTGTTTAAGACATGATTCACCATTAATCTTGTAGTTCTACCATTTCCATCTCCAAATGGATGTATTGTAACAAATTTTAGATGAACCAAGGCTGCAAGTTCTACAGGATTGAGTTTCTTTTTATTTACATTATACCATGTAAAGAATCCGCTTACCAAAAGACTTACAGATGTATGTGGCGGTGGAATAAACTTGCTTTGACTTATACGGACATTATAGTCTCTAAGTAATCCTGCAATGTCAGGCTTTGTTTGTGCAAATAGTTTTTTGTGCCATTTTTTAATTAATGCTAAAGAGAGATCATCTTTTTGCTTCATTACTTCCAAGAATAATTTTTGATGTAATTCAGTTTCTTTAATGTCATTATTTAGTCTATTTGATGGCGATAATCCATATTCTAAAAGAAGTACTGTGTCTTTTAGAGTAAGAGTGGAGCCTTCAATTCTTTGTGTATTGTATGTAAATTTTATAGAAAATGATTTGAGGTTTTTTTCTTGAATTGATTTTGGAATAGTTTTTTGCTCATTTTTGAAATTTTTATAAATTTTTTCAAGATTTGGAAGCCATTTTTCACGTTCTATACCTAGTGCAAAACTCTTTTTTTGCTCTTCAATGTCTTCTGGAATTACTTTTCCC
>JBOGRE010000195.1:0-3371 GCA_050749345.1 Nitrosarchaeum sp.
TAAGTTCAAACATTAGTGCAGGTTCTGCAGGAGTTACACTAAGTTTAGAAACACAGGGAAAAGAACAGACAGATAAACTAATTGAGACATTACAAAAGAAAAACATTCAATTTAGTTTAATGACGTAAAATTATTTGAATTTTTTTTGAACAAATTTACTAAGGCCTTCTTTTTTTAACTTTTCTGATTCTTTTAGTACTGAATTATGCTGATCAGATTTGTGTTGTTTTAACTTCTTTTTTAGTTCTGGAAACTCATTTGCCAAAATTTTCATTGCATATATTCCAGCATTGCCTGCTTTGTTTATTCCAACTGCTACAACAGGTGAGCCAGTTGGCATCTCAGATATTGAGAGAAGTGAATCCAATCCTCCAAAAGATGAAAATTTTGAATTATCTGTTTTTTTAGATTGTTTGTCATTATACACCATAATTGGCACACCAATCACTGGGATTATTGTATGCGATGCGATCATTCCTGGAAGATGTGCAGCCCCACCTGCACCTGCAATTATTATTTTAAAGCCCATTTTTTCTGCATGTTTTGCATATTCCTCTAATCTAGTTGGAGTTCTATGTGCCGATACAATCTGATCCTCATGTTTTATTTTAAATTTATCTAGAATTTCAGCAGCATCTTTCATTATTCGACTATCTGAGCTTGAACCCATAATAATTCCAACCAAAGGCTTTTTTGTATAACTCACAGTATTAGAAAAATAAAGCAAGTTATTATCTATAATGGCCAAAACCAGGGCAAGTTGAGATGAATTGTTATTTTTTGATATTTCTAAACTTGTAAAATAAATGTTCAATCCATCATTAATTTGTTTTTTAATTTCCTCATCAAATTATTAGGAATTATTAACAAATTCTCCATTTCTGGATCATCTGTAATGCCACAAGTCATATGATCGATGCCATATTTTACAGTTAATCGTGCGTTATTTTGAAACACCCTCTCAGAATTTGAGCGTGTGTTGAAAAAAGCAATTAATTTGCAAAAATCAGCATTAGATATTTTTAATCGTGATTGTGAAAATGGTTATGGGCAAGATACTTGGAATAATTGGTGGAGGCCAACTTGGAATGATGGTAGCAGAGGCTGCCAAGAAAATGCCTGAATATATTTCAAAAATCATAGTTTTGGATCCAATACAAAATTGCTCTGCATCACAAGTGGGCGCTGAACAGATAGTTGCAGATTTTAAAGATAAAAACGCCATAATTGAACTAGCCAAAAGATCAGACATCATCACATATGAGATAGAGTCAGGAGACAGTGAAGTGTTAAAATTAGTTGAAAATGATGCAAAAGTCAATCCATCTCCAGAAACATTACAAATAATTCAAGATAAATTTTTACAAAAATCATTTTTATTGCAAAATGGTATTCCTGTTCCAGAATTTATCAAAGTAGAGTCTATGTTAGATTTAGAAAAAGGGTTGAAAAAATTTGGATATCCATCACTACTCAAAGCTAGACGTGATGCATATGATGGAAGAGGTAATTTTAGAATAGATACACCAAAACAAATTCAAACAGCATTTGATTATTTGAATGGAAAAAATTTAATGCTTGAGAAATTTGTACCATTTAAAATGGAGGTATCAGTCATTGCTGCAAGAAATACAAAAGGAGAAATTAAGACATTTCCTCTTGTAGAGAACATTCACGAAGATAACATTCTTCGCCAAACAATAGCTCCTGCAAGAACATCTGAAAAAATAACAAAAAAAGCAGAGGAGATAGCTAAAACTACAATGAATGTTCTAAAGGGGGCAGGTATTTTTGGAATAGAGATGTTTGTTACAGAAAATGATCAAATCGTAATAAATGAAATTGCACCAAGAGTGCATAATTCTGGTCATCATACATTACAATCCAGTGAGACATCACAGTTTGAACAACATCTTAGAGCAATCTTGGGGTTAGATCTGGGAGAGACTACCCTTTTACATCCAACTATAATGTATAATATTTTAGGCCCAAAAAATTTTGAGGGAGAGTACAAACCAATAGAACTGACAGAGCAGAATATTTTTCTTAAAATGTATGGTAAAAAAATTTCAAAACCATTAAGAAAACTAGGACATTTCAATTTGGTAGGAAAAAATGGCGAGACAGTAGATCAACTGTTAAAAAAATTAGAATCCCTCAAAGACAAAGTATCCGTAAATCCAGCATAAAGAATTAAACTGTCCTAATAGGTTTATTAAATATCAATAAAGAAATTCAAGCATGACAATATCAATCCCACATGTAATTTCAGGAATTTCTATAATATTGCTAGTCATTTATGGTGCAGATGTCATTGCAGGTGGCGGTGGGGCTGGAGATGGATTCTTACCATTTGATGCTATGACACGTGGGATAGCATTTGGGTTCCCACCAATTATTTTGTCAATAATTGCATTTTTCATATCAAAAAAACCACCATACAAAGGATTGGGAATCATGTTGATAATAACAGGAATTTTAATAATTGTTGGAGGAGTAATGTCTGTAATTAGTGCAGCAGCGACAGAAAATTCTGCAAGAATGATGGGAGAGGGAGGAACTCTCATTGTTATTGGAGCAATTATCTCGGCATTAGGTGTAATAAAGATAAGAAAATCTCAAACCAGTGTATCATAGAATGCCAACTTGTGCAAAATGCAATAACAAAGTATCAAAAGTTTACGATTGTGATCATACAAATGATCAACAATATTGCACTGAATGTTATACTGAACTGCATTATTATTTAACGGAAGAAAAATAATTTGAGTGAAATAGAGACATTCATCCAATGGATTATCTCGCTAGTATCTGAGAATCTTTATCCAGGAGTATTTTTAGCTGCATTACTTGAAACAGTATTTCCACCAATCCCCAGTGAAGCTGTGTTTCCTTTAGCTGGATATAGCATATTAAAAAATCAAATGAGTGTATTTCATGTTTTAGGTGTTGGAATAATAGGAGGGTGTGGTTCAACGGTAGGTGCATTTGTGATTTACATCATATCAAAAAGATTGGGACGTGTTGGATTGATAAAATATCTAAAATATGCAAAAATCAAAGAAAAAAGTTTGGAAAAAACTGATCGTTGGTTTGAAAAATATGGGAGTAAATCAGTAATCATTGGCAGGGTGATTCCTGGAATTCGTGAATTGGTATCAATTCCAGCTGGAATTTTTAATATGAATCCAATCAAATTTTTAATTTTTACCCTCATAGGATCATGCATATGGAGTGTAGCATTAACTGGTGTTGGGTATTATTTTGGAATAGCAACTCTGAATATTTTCTAAAATAACTATCCCTTAGAATTAAAAGAGCAAGATGGAGTAAAATAGTCATAAATTTTCAAAAGAATAGGTAACAAAATG
>JBOGRE010000196.1:0-1911 GCA_050749345.1 Nitrosarchaeum sp.
GAATTTCAATTCTTTCATCATTAGAAGAAACTAAACTTATTTCTAAAATTCAAACCATCCTACAAGATTGGGATTAATAATACTAGTAGAACTACATACAAAAACCTGAAAGTGGAATTTTCGTGCGTGGGAGGGGGGCGTTCTATTTTTATTGATTGTGACTCTGTAGCCTCTAAGTAGTTTAATGTTGTAGCGATTTTTTTTTCCTTTAAGTGTCAATTACAACCGTAGTCTTTAGCCCAAGTTTCTTTAGCAAATTCACTTTTTGAGCAATATTGCGTCAAAATGTTAGCATGGTCATTATACAGTAATTCCAAATTGAGTAATTTACCGTTACAATAGACCTTGCCAACTAGTCTGTCATATTTATCGTACGGCTGTTTGTCATCTTGATCAACTATTACAGTTGAACCAACTGGACACAAATTCTTTGTAAAATCTGTCGCTTGGGAAAATCCTACTTCATCTTTTTCAGGCGTATTTGTTAAAGACAGACGAACTTTGTATCCTTTTATGTAAATTGTGTCTCCATCCACAATCTTTTCTACTTTTGCTGTAATACACAATTCATTTCCAATACACTGAGTTGTGCTACTTGTAGAAACTATAAGAATTCCATTTTCGATTAACCATTTTATTCCATTAATGAAATCATTATCAGTGACCTTATTTGTTCCCCACCATCCAGCAGTATCTTTTATCCAATTTGGAACAAAAGGTATGGTTGGCTCTATTGATTTTGATTGTGCGGAGATTTGTATTATTTTTTCATTAATTAAAAATTGGATTCCACTGATAAACTCACCATCGCTTATTTGTCCATCAGACCACCATAATGCATTGTTTCTAATCCAGTCAGGAATTTTGGTTTCAATCATTGATGATTTAATTTCTGGTTTTGATTCTGTTTTAGGTTCCGATTCTAACTCACTTTCAAGAAAACCAAGTTTTCAATAAGTTGAGACAACGGTTTCAACATCCAAAGGAGTTATCTGTTGAAATTTGTTATTGTCATGTGCAAACTCTACCATGATGGATGGTGCAAGTGACTGACCAGTAGCCCACCTTGTGTTTATTTCTTCATCAACTGATAGATAATGGCCTAATCCAATAGCGTGACCAAACTCGTGCCGAACTACTGTTCCAATCTTTTCCTCAGGAATTGGTTTTTCAGAGTAACATGGATCATAGTAGGTGTATATGTAATTTGCATCAGAGGAAGTTGACCTACAGGTAATTATGGCTCTATAAAAAATTGAAATCTTACTTTTAACATCATTCTCGTTTGTTAAGGGTTCTGTAATTCCAAGAAATTTTAACTGCCACTCTGGATTATCTGGAATGTCCTGAAACTGTATTATAATGTAACATTTTGAAAAATCATAGGAATCTTTTTTATCTAATGAAATTTGTGTATAATCAATTTTCCAAATGTATTGATCCTTTGGATAACGTTCCGTTCCTTGCAGTTTAGCCTCCCACTCTTGTACTGCATTTCTTGTTTCATCTAGCATCATCTTGATAGTTTTAGAGTCTACATTTGGATCATCAAATTCTACTACACAAACTAGAGGGTTTCCGTAGATATAGCGCTCAGAGTATTCAAAACCCTCAGTGGCTGAAAACGATGAAGGCATAAACCCAAAAAGTATAGCAAAAAAGAGAATTAGACATAATACAATTTTCATTGGATCTTAAAGGAATATCTTAATCTAAAGCCTTACGACCCTACAGCAGATTTTCCCGCACAAACCGGGGGGATACCATTTTTATTGATTGTCAATAAACTCTTTTGCTGACAGGATTCTACCTTTTAGTGCTGTCCCCCTGAACGGAATAGGAATTAAAACAGTACAGTTATGGACCGTGCAAGATTCGTTACTATTTTACTAAACCACTTTAATTATTTGA
>JBOGRE010000197.1:0-6484 GCA_050749345.1 Nitrosarchaeum sp.
AAAATCCGCCATCAACTCTAGAGCTAAAAGATCCGCAGCGATATCTAAAAAGGATCAAGTGAATCTTTGATAATGTTGAATGAAAAATTTGATCCATTTGTTGCTGAATGGACATCCTTTGTAAAGACTGAAAACCATAACCTAGTTGAAAAGTGTCTAAAGCTAGCTCAGATTTTAGAATATCCTGAACTTAACATTTCAGAATATATTAAAAAATTAAATGATATTGGAAAAGCGCTAAAACTTTCTATTAATAATAATGATAATCCAACTTATCGTATTTCTATGCTAAATGAACATGTCTTTAGTCATCATGGATTCATTGGAGATACTGATGATTACTATAATCCCAAAAATAATTTTCTTAACGCTGTACTAGATAAAAAATCTGGGATTCCAATAACACTTTCAATAATTTATGTCGAGGTTGCAAAGCACATTGGACTTGATCTTCACATAACTGGATTTCCAAGCCATGTTGTAGTAAAATATGGAGAGGAGCTGGTTTTAGATCCATTTGATGGGGGAAAATTGTTAAGCATAGATGATCTTAGAGAAATTCTTTATGAAAGTTATGGAGAAGCAGTTGAATTTTTGCCAGAGTTTTTAGATGACATAAAATCTGAACAAATTTTAGTTCGTATGGCTAGAAATCTAAAAAATGCTTACGTACAATCATATGCATATGATATGGCAATGAGATGCATTGACATGGCACTTTCATTAGAGCCTGACTCACCTGAAGAGATTCGTGACAAAGGAATCTTAGAAGAAAGATTACTGCATTATGAAAAGGCGTTAGAATTTTTAAATAAATATTTAGAGATAAACCCAAATGCAGAAGATGTTGATTTTATTTTAGAATTAATTAAAAGTATTAGAGAAAAAAATTAATCAATGATTGATGTAATGTCATGTCCTTTCTTTAGCTGGGAAACTTCGTGTCTTGCAATTTTGTTTCTCAAAGCTCTCTTTAAGACATCAACTTCATTTCTTAGTGAAGCAATCTCATCTTCAAGTTTTGCTACTCGCTCATAGATTGTTTCTGCATCGCCTGAACTCATGAGTTTTAAAGGAAGAAAAAGACCTTAAAAAGATTAGGGTAAATTTGTTGATGGCTGGGTAAATTTTTTGCTATAAATCAAATTCCTGATTACATGCAGGACACTTTGCTTTTTCCTTTCCTGGTTGGCCTAAAATGAATATTCTCCCAATAGTCTTGCAAAGAGGACACATGCCTGTTGTAACATTTTTTGGTCCTGTTTTTATGATTTTTTGGGTTTTTCGTCTACCCATTTTATAAAAAGATATTTGCTGTCTTTTAAACCTAATTTTTCATCTGCTTTGATTTTGTACGTATTTTCAAAATGAACACATCAAGAGATATTTTTTGCAATGCCATAACAGAAGAAGAAATCAATCTATGAGTGGGGGGATCCCAGGCACTGAGAGACAAAATGATAAATCATTTCGTTTTTGGGCGTGCAGGACACTCCCCCATATTGTCTTTGAAAAATAATATTTAACGTATATGCATTACGTAATACATTTTTTGGAATTTTTGATCGTTGTAATTGGGAATTTTTTTTTCTAGTGGAAAGACACTTGTGTTGATTTTAACATTGAACAAGTACAACTGTAGACTGGATTTCCTCGTCTAGATTAGAAGATCCAGAATAAGTAAAACGATCAAGTCTTAATGAAATTAATGGTAATGCGACTTGTAGCTATTGTTTTAATTGCAATAGCACTGGTTGGGATTTTTGGAAACTTGTCCTCCCAAGGAAACTTGGAAGCTACTTTCCAAAGTCTTCAGGCCTCAATGGCAACAGTTGCTTATGCAGGTGAATTTGATGAAATTAAGATTTCTGTTGATGAGTTTATGTATTTGAGAACAATTCGTGGCACAGAAGAGGGTAAAGCATTAGCTCAAAAAATTGATGAGAGATTAAATAATTTAGAATTAGTAAAAATGTATTGTGATGAAGAGATTTCTACACTAAAACTTGTCAACGAGAATAATCCATATGAAAAGATTCAACAGGTCTGTCCTAAATTAAAGGAGATTTCGATATCAAAGGCTGCACAACTTTTTGGGTTAATCTAGTTAGTCAACTAGTTTTCTTTACGTTTTCTAACCATTTCCATGAAAAATTTTCCATCATGTGTAATTGTGAAAGATCGAAATGGTTCTTTTTGCTCTTGAGCTAATCCCATGTCATTTACCATTTTGAGGTATTTTGAAAACTGAGAATAGCTTAGATTCGAAGCGTAAAGTAAGCGGGTTAGGCGGCGTGGTTCAGTCATATTTTCAAGCAAATCTGATAATACGGTTAGTGTGTCTCGCCTATTCCCATCTCTCATGACAAGTAGTGTATGGCCTTAATCATTAAAGACTCTGGATATTTTTTTCCAAAAACTGATCCTCTGTGGTAGATTATCCTAGAATACTGACCAATTTGGTATACATCAAATTAGTCACATAGGGGTTAAAGTGTAACAAAATCTTATTTTCAGTAAAACCTAATAATAAAGTGAAAAACTGATGGGACTGCCTCATATCCTTGTATTTTCTGCCTTGACTGGAATTTCATTTTCATCTACTATTGGAGCAGGAGGTGCAGTATGGACTGGATCTAGTTTTGTTATGTTTGATTTTTTTTCAAGATATTTGGATTCAAACTTTCAAACTTTATTGGTTGTGATTTCATCAATTTTTACCATATTTTTTATTTTCAGACTAGCGAAATTTTTTAAAGAGGTCCTTGATAATCGCCTCCCAGGAATAGGAACTGCAATTCTTGGTTTTGTTGGTTCTTTTTTGATAATGTTTTCTCCGCAAGATAACAGTCATGTGTTTGTTGCAGGGATAGCATTGTGGATTTTTGGCACATTCGTTGTAATTGTATATAGAAAAAAAATCAATTCATCATAAGAAATGAATTTTAAATGATCAATTAGTCAGCTGTTTGGGTTTGAGCTGCTTGGTTTTGTGGTAATGCGGGATGTTCTTGTGTAGATTTAGATTTTTTTGAACCAATTGGCAGATCATATGTGAACTCTTCAACTACATCCATCACGTTATCAATTACCTTCCAATTTTGTATTCCATACAATACATCCTTAACATTTGTTAAGAATAGCCATGTATCATTGTCAAAGTCTGCTAAGATATCTATCAAGTTTGAATCTATTTTACCGTTAGTGCGTTCTGTTAATTTATTCAAATATAAAATTCGTTTCATTCTCTGTTCAGCTGGGAACTCATCTATGAACATCCTAAGATATTTGAAGTATTTACGAAGATCTTTTGGTTTTGTCAACATCCATTGTATAATTTCTCGAAAATCTTTGTTGTTAACAAATTCTCGATAAAAGTCTGGCCATTCTGATTTTAAGATTTTTACTAAAAATATTTCATTGAAATGAATTTCTGGAGAACCTGGTTTTCCTGCAAACGTCTCAAACGCAATTATTACATTGTTGATAAAACGCTTTAGCTGTCTTGGGTTATAGTCAACTATCTTTGCAATCATGCCAGAGTTTTGTTGTAAAAATTTCGTATAGTCTGAATTAAGCCTAGATGCAATTGAATTATTAATTAAATCAATCATGCTTTCCTTTGACCAGCTGGGAATTCTTATTGGGATTTGGATTATTTTTTTAATGTAATCGTCCCCCTTTATTCCAGTCAATTTGTAGGCTTGGGTAATTAGCTGAGTTACAGTCTTGTGACTTAGCCCAATTACAAATACAAATCCTTCAATATCTAAGAAGAGCTTTATTGATTCAAGTACCTCAAGTGCCTTTATTGGTGAACATCGGTCTAGGTCATCAATAAATATAACAACTCTGTGATCACCTAATTCACTTCGTACTGATTTCATCTGTTGCTGTATTTTTTCTAGGCCTTCATAGTATACTGAATCACGATATAATGTGTTAAGATAATCCATTCTTTCTTCCATTTCTTCATCTGCAAGTTCTCGTTTTTTAGAAACTGCTTGCAATGCTATTTGTTGCATCACGTCTTTGCCAACAATTGTTAATCCTTTGAAAATTGTTTTTGAGAGCTGATCAAATATACTGTGATTTGCCATTGCATATCCTACCGTTTTCATAAGAGATACAGAAGCAAGGTTTTCTTCACGCTCGTATTTCCATGCATTAAACCAAATTGGTAGGAAGGTCTGTTCTTTTCCTTGTGGGTTCTCGTTTGCTAGATTCTTTTCAATTGATTTCATCAATGTGGTCTTGCCTGTTCCCCATTCGCCATAAATGCCGATTGTAAAATGGGGTATAGAATTTCTAATTATATTTGCAATGGTTCTGCTAAGGGAATCAAATTCATGAGTTGGATATTCTTCAACATCATCAATCAATATTGCTTGTGGTTGTATTGGAGAAGTTCTTGTAGTTGATTTTGTTTCGGAAGTAAATACGTTAAGATCTAATACTTTTTTTAGTTGTTCATATTGTTCGCCAAGGTAAACGCTGTCTTCGTGTAAAAGGGGTTGGCCTACCATCAGATAGTTTCTAATTGATTCCAGCCTTGAAAAATTACCAATTTCTTTTTGGTGTAGTTGCTCTATCATCTGCATTTCGCGCTCAAAGTTTGGCTTTTTTGCATCTTCTTGAGTGGGTATATCTGGATGAGTGATTAGATATTGCTGAAATTCTTTGTATTTTTCTTCAAGATAGTTAATATCACTACCGAATGGAGATTGCCCCTTTTCTAGTTGGGTTTGAATTGTGCCTAATCTCTGAGGGTCAATTATTTTTGTATTATGTAGTTTTTTGAGTATGTGCTTCCATTTTGAAAACTTGTCTTCTTTGAAGAGTTCCATGTCATTTTGTTCTCATTTTGAGGTCAGCAATCAGCTGCTTTGGGTCATTATTTTTACTATCAAAGCTTTTCAGATCATTTTCCATCATGGAGATAAAGGAATGAAATTGGTTTCTGTAAGTGATGCCCTTTTGAGTAATTGTATAATACGTAGAATCTTTTTTTGATTTTTCAACTAATCCAACATGAATCATTAATGATAGATATTTTGTTACAGCACGAGAATCAAGATTGCATTTAAATGTGATGTGAGTCTTTTTGATCGGATTTGCCATCAGGCTTTCTAAAATTTCTGCAATGATTTCAAGAAATCCTCGCTTCCAGGAGCTCATTTTGTAAGTGCCCCCTGCGATCTAAATACAAGTGAATTAATTACACGCTTTTCCAATGCTCTCAATGCCCGATCATCGATCTAAGTTGATCTATAAAAACATGATCGCAAGTTATGAACAACATATGATTCCATAATGGCAATGAGTATTTTTTTGATCGCATCTTACAAGGAATTTATGTTCGTTAAGTAAAAAATAGACTAGCTAGTCTAGATTAGATTATCTATTTTTTAATTTAGGATTTTTACTGTGGTGGATTTTGAACCAGTACTGCCACATTTCTTACAAAATCAACATTGTTTGCGTCCGTAAAGGAAAATGTGGTAATTGGGATTTCGATTAGTGCCCCCTCTGGATAATCAATTAGTAATTCTATAAAACCTTCTGCAATAACAAAAGAGGAAGGTATGTTCTCTCCATTATACAGTTTACAGAAAAGTTTTGTTCCTGCATCAAGTGGTACAGTATTACTTGTAAAGTCACATTGAACAATAAAATCATCATGATTGGGTGGTGTTCCTGTTCTGACAATTTGTATTATAAGATCAGTATCTAGGACTGGATTTTCAATGTCTCCTTCGCCTATACCTATCTGCTGTATCCATACTTCAACGTCATTTGCTAGATATCCTACACTAAGTAGCGATATCACACCAATTACTGCTATGAATATTAGTATATGCAATGATTTAGGAATATCCTAATGTATTAAAATACTTGGGAATGTTCCAGTCCTGAAGTAAAACCTGTACTAAATAGTCTATACTAAATAGTCTATACATAATAGTACATTTTTTAATTAGAAAATTAAAAGGAAAAAAGAAGTTTTAGTTTCTTGTCTATGGAACTGGTGGACCTGGTGGTGGTAGATCTACGTCGCCCACCGAATATGTGTCAGCGTGTATCACAACGATTACATCGTGAACATTTTGAACTAATGTTACCAAGTTTAGTGGATCAATAACAATTGGGACTATAACTGGTACTCCTCCAAGGAAGAAATTACCAAAAACTGTACCTTCAGCAATGATGTTACCCTCTATGTCAGTCAATTTGCATGTAATCTCTGATGGTTTGACAGTCGATACTGGATCACCAATATCGTCTTGAGGAGTTACAATACATTCTGAAACATAGTTTTTAAAGAATCCTGTCTGTTGATCTTGTGCTTGTGCTATGGTGAAATCAACATATGCGTGATCAGTTGGAGATGAAATGTCCCCAGAACCTACGCCAAACTGTTGAATCCATAATTCAATGTCGTTGTTCAAGAAACCTGTACCTAGGGCAATTGCGGCTACTCCGA
>JBOGRE010000198.1:0-2328 GCA_050749345.1 Nitrosarchaeum sp.
CCTCAGAACTAATGGCTTTTGCCAAAGGAAAAATTGATTCGTTTGGTGACGGTGGTGAAAATAGCATTAATGGTCAGGATCTTCACAATGTGAGTATAGCTACTAAAGAAATGTTCGTATCCGTTAAAGAACTAGTAAACGAATTAACAGAAACTGTTGCATCTGCCAAAAAATCTGGAACTATTTGTAATGTTCAAAAGACCATCAAAGAAGCATCAGAGATTTACAAGACAGTGGCATCATCTGTTTGATAAATTTGCAACTAAAATAAATAAAAACCATCGGTGATTTATTTGTCTTATGTAGAGTATACAATGTTTTTGTAAAAATCAGCACTTACATCTTTGGATATTACACAACATAAAGAACTTGACTAAATTTAAGAATTAGAGTAAAAATTTAGATGCATTACTGCCTTCCTGAGTAATGTAGCAGAGTTTTTGATTTAAATTTTATTACAATCTAGAATTTTTTCCAAATTCTTGCAAACATGACTAGGTATTTACAACAAATGATTTGTTAATTTTTTAACGAATTATTATGAAACATTCACAATGTCAAAATCATTTATCGTACAACAAACAAGGAACTAAGAATTTTCTAGTTGTGACAATGCATACTCAAATCCATGAGAACGGCTTGCAAACCTTTTTTGTTTTATTTGAGAGTCTAGCCATTTGAGAAGGTTTGAATCTACGGTAATGCTGAGCTTTGTTTTTGCCAACGGTATGACTGAGTAGGATAATGATTTAACTAGGGGTGAGATTACATCTTACTAGGTAGGATATATTGCGTATCATAATTTCAAAAAATGGTGAAAAAGGCACAACATCAGAAGACAAACCATTTGGAGGCGAGGGTGATCTACAAAAATTCATCTATGAAAATCCTGAAAGCATTCCAGTGGATCAAATAAAAGATGGCATTAAAGTACTCTTACTTAAAAGAGAATTTAACAAGATAGATGCAATAGGGGTAGACAAAGATGGTGGAATTTACATTGTGGAAACCAAATTAGAAAAAAATCCAGATAGGCGACAAGTGGTTGCACAGGTTTTGGATTATGGTGCACAATTATGGCACAATAGAGACTCTAGAAAATTCCTAGATACTTTAGATTCACATACAAAATCAAATTTCCAAATGACTCTAGATCAAAAATTGGGAAAATTTTTTGATATCTCTGATGAGGAGGTAGAGACTTTAAAAGAAAAAATTGAGTATAATCTGGAGAAAGGTGTTTTTAAATTTGTAGTTTTAATGGACACCATTGAAGAAAAATTAAAACGATTAATGAATTTCATTAGCGCAAACAGTCATTTCAGCATATATCCTGTAGAATTCAAATATTACACGTATTCTGACGAAAATAAAAATTATCAAATAATAATTCCTAAACTATACGGAACAGAGATACCAAAATCTGGTGCCCCACCACGATCATCCCAAACATGGGATGAGAGTAGATTCTTTGAGGCAGTTGCAAATAATTTAACCACCGAGCAGGTTCACGCAGTTAGAAAATTTTATGACGATGGAAAAGAAATTGCAGATAGTATTAACTGGGGTAAAGGAAATGATCTTGGATCATTTGGTCTAGTATTTTATAAATACCATGAAACAAGAAATTTCATACAAGTAAAAACAAATGGAAATTTACTATATGAATTTTCTCTGAATTTATCTGAAGAAAAACCTTTAGGAAAAGAATATCTGGAAAAGCTTAAGACCATATTAGATCTAGAAAAATATACGCCTACAGATAACATAACCTTTACAATTGATAAATGGATTAAAGTCGCAGATAAAATATTAAGTATTACTCGCGATGTATACAAATACTAAATATCCTTTATTTCTTATTTTGCCAAGAAAATATTGAATCAAATTTAAGGAAATAATGACAAATGCAATAGAAAATAGATATAATTTAGGATATTTAGATGCTATTTTTTAGAATATCACGCATGATACTGCTTAACTTCAAAATTTAGTCCATTTAATAGCTGCTAAACTCTAATCGATTTTACATTTCAAAACTATTTTTTTTCTGAAAAATTAATCTACTTGTAATTTTTTTTAAAGACCATTTATTACCATTTAATTTGTGCCTAAAGTTTTCTAAAAATCCTAGTTTTTTGGGTAAAATCACCATAATGGCAGAAACTATCATTTAAAACAAGATAATCAATTTACAACTACTTTACCTGTCATCCAAGGATGTACCATACAATAGTAAGGATATTCTCCAGAATCAGTAAAGACAAACTCCCATTTCTGATTCGGCATTACCATTCCTGAATCAAAAACAGCATCAGGAGTTCCAGG
>JBOGRE010000199.1:0-2059 GCA_050749345.1 Nitrosarchaeum sp.
GTATAAGGGAACTATTCTAAATCCTACCTAGGTAGGATTCATAAACACAAAATTAGAACAGAAGAACTATACTGAATTAGACATACGTCCAATTCATAATTTTTCTAAAATAGTTCTATTTAACAAGTTTAACAAATCTAGTATGATGAACAGGCAACCCGTTAGCATTTCCCTTGATTCTGCAATACTGTCAGAAATAGATTCTAAAAGAGACATTGCAAGCAGATCCAGGTTTATTGAGAAGCTGATAACAAACTCGTTGAGGAGGGTTCCAAATGAGTGAGTTTTCCCTTCGATGCTGTAACAATGAGCCAGAGTACCTGATTGATTACGGAACTCAAAAGAAATACCTAGTATGTAAAAAGTGTTTCAAATTAGCTCACTGGAATATAGGAATTAAGCAAAAAGAGTCACTATGCAAATGATTTACCAATGCAGCTTTTGTGACTTAGAATCTGATAGTCTAGAGGATGAAAAGTTTCAAACTTGCATGGAAAACAATCACGAGATTCTCAAATATCTGCCATCAAATGAAGAAAAAGATGCCTTGAAACCACGAAAATACTCTAAAAAATCTGCAATCACGAAGGTAAAGGGCTTTGTCTCCCAGTATTATGTAGAGTCAATTGTAATAGATGGCAAGCCCAAATTTCTTGCAAAACTGCTTGATAGCAATGACTTCATTATCAAAGACAGCATTGAAATTGATGACAGGGCAATACAACCTCTGAATTTTAATAAATGTGGGTACACTCCCTACAGTTTTACATCTTCAGAAATAATGGAGATTATTGACCAACCAATTTCAACTGAATCCCTTATTGAGGAGCTAAAAAGCGTGATTGACAGGTACATTGTAGCCAAAGACCTAGACAAATACCTTATCGTTGGCAACATTCTAGTTACCTATTGTCAAGAGCTAATAAGCACAGTTCATTTTCCATACTTTGTCGGCGAAACTGAATCTGGCAAGAGCTCTGTTTTGCACTTGGGAAAATTTCTCAATTACCGATGCTTGTATGGTGAGGACATTCCAAATGCAGACATTTACAACTTTTTAGGTTCAGACGAAGAGGGTTGTGGTACCATTGCAGAAGACGAAGCCCAAGAATTAGCAAGAGACAGGGAGAAAATTAGAACTTACAAAAACTCATACTCAAAGGGATCATTCAAAGCAAGAATGTTAATCACTGATTCAAACAAACAACAAATCTATTACAAAACATTTTGTCCAAAATGGTTTGCAGGTGAAAAAATTCCACAAGACAAAGGATTTCAAGAAAGATTAGCGGTAGTGTATATGACTGAGGGATTTCCTCAAAGCAATATCAAACGCATTACCAAAGAAGAACTATCTCAGCTTTCTACTTTGAGAAATAAACTTTTGATTTGGAAACTACACAACATTAACAAAGTATGTGAAAAAGTAGAAACAAATCTTCAAGGACGTGACCAAGAACTCTGGGAAGACTTTGTTTCGATATCTTTTGGAACTAAATATTACGATAAATTCATGAATGTAGCAAAATATTATACAAACCAAAGGCATCAAACCATTTACAATAGCATTGAAGCAAAACTATGCAAGGCGGTATTGGAAAAATTAGATTCTAAAATTAGCCTCAATTTTATTGAATATTGGGATTTTCTCACACAGAATTATCCTGATTTGCCAGGAACATTTGATTCCAAATCACAGCGAACTTTCTTCCCAGACGAATTTCCAAACAGCTTATCATTCAACTCTGTAGCCAAAATTCTTGAACAGAAATTCCAGGGTGTAAAACACCAATTAAAAACAAGAGATGAAGATGGCAGACAAAAACAAAACACAATTTATTCATTCCAAAAAGAAGTCTTAGAAAAACTAGCTAAAAAGTATGGGATTTCAATTCCACTAGATTGTCCTGTATATGGTCATGAACGTGGTGAACAAGGTGAACATGGTAACAAGGTGAATGACGTTAACGACTCTGAGGAGAAAGATATCATTGAGTAAATGTAGAAATACTAAACATGAAAAATTTCAAAAAATCCTAAAAGATTTTCCTTTAATTGA
>JBOGRE010000200.1:0-1695 GCA_050749345.1 Nitrosarchaeum sp.
ACCTTTACGTTTATTGATTTGGTAAGATCTATTATTTTTGCAAGAAATGATTGCTGAATGCTCTCATTTTTATCATTTAGAGATTGAATAAAGTCATTTGGAGATCTTGTACCTAAACGCACAAGAGATCACAAATTTTAACTGTTCCTTAAACCTTAAGATTCGTATCTCTTAAATAGAAAAATCAGTTTATTTTATGCATGTATGGAGATAAAATTCTTTGTGATCTTTGCAATTTTACGATTTTGCAACATTATAATGAGTATTATAAAGGGATGGTGGAAAATACATTATCTGAATATCTATTTTCCATTAAAACAAGTTGATAAAAAATGACTCCAATCGATGAATCCAATAAATCTCAAATTGAACAAAAAGACCTAGTTTCATCTAATCCTAATTTGATAGATATGTTGCTTGGCCAAAATGAACAAAGAATAGTAGATTCAGAAACAATGATTTTGGAAACACAGAAAAGAATTTGGGGGGCATTAAAACAAGGTTACGAATATACTGGCATTACAGATGAGTCAGAAAAATTTCTACGAAAAAATGTTTTTTCTAAATTTGACATGATAGTACTTTATGTTGATTTAGTAGGGTCAACTACAATGGCGCTAGAATTACCTGAAGATAAATTGGCAATTATAATAAGCTCTTTTGCTCAAGAGATGGCATCTGTGATCACTCTTCACAGTGGCTATGTTCTAAAATTTGTAGGCGACGCAGTAATTGGCTATTTTGTTGCTTCTGAGAATCCTCTTTTAGCTGCAGATAATGCAATAAGTTGTGCAAAATCAATGTTAACAGTAATCCAAAAAGGCATCAATCCTATTTTGAATCAATATGATTATCCTGATTTAATGGTAAAAATAGGAGCTGATTTTGGACAGAGCATAGTTGTTAGATATGGGTCAAATCCAGACATTGCTTATGTGGATTTGATGGGACCTGCAATGAACATTGCTTCTAAAATCCAATCACTTGCAAAACCAAACCAAATTTTAATTGGTGAAGATGTATATCATAGATTACATCCAACTACTCAAAATTCATTTAAGAAAGTTGTTTGGAGAAACAATGAATGGAAGTACCGTTCAAGACTAACTGGTGAAATTTATAAAGTCTATGAATATGCTAGTTAGACAGTAAAATTTCCTGGACATTCAACATGTTCATAATGATGCTCTGTAAATTTTTCTTGAATCACATAAATCACAATTTTATGTAGATCTTCTCCCTTGATGTTTTTGTTGCATCTGATACATGTCTTTGTTGATTCTGTCATGTGTATTTGCGATCTAAAATCGGAATCTATAAGGATCTGCGATCAGCTCAAATTGAGCTAAAATGACTCTGTATTAGCTATATGGTATATCAAACGCCTAAAGACAAGGCAAAAATATAGCAAAAATAGCAAGATATTGTGGAAGATTTACTAATTAAACAGCTAAAAGACATCTATGGATTAAACCCAAACATACCTCACCTTGCTTTGCAATTTCCAAGATTGCCTCCTGGTTTATCTAATCCGTTGTTTAAAATTTTTGAAAACCCAATGAAGGAAAAATTTGCTGAAGAAAATGCATCAATCAATAAAAAACTACAAGGATTTCAGCAATCATATCAGAGATATGCAACTGGACTATTAACTATGAATTCTGGTGGGATTGTTCCTCCTGGACATCCATTATT
>JBOGRE010000201.1:0-5636 GCA_050749345.1 Nitrosarchaeum sp.
TTTTACTCCACAAAATGCAAGTGACACTTTGGTTGCAGCACAAAGACTGGTTGCATTAATTTCTGAAAATGGAGACATGGGAAAAGCACTTGCAATTCTTAAAAATGAGATGGTTGGCTCTTATTGTTTTACATTTATCTCCGATGATCATTCCGTGTATGCTGCAAGAGACCCTAAAGGGTTTAGACCAATGGTGTTAGGTTACAAGGCATCTGATGATACATACATTGTAGCATCAGAATCTGCTGCCATATCAGCAGTAGGTGCAAAACTAGAACGTGATGTAATACCTGGCGAATTAATTAAACTCAGCAAAAATGGATTAGAAACTGAAAGATTCTCCAATGATAAATCCAGGGCTCATTGCTCTTTTGAGTATACTTATTTTGCGCATCCTTCAAGCAACATGGAAGGGGCTAACATTTACATCTCTAGAAAGAAAATAGGTCAATTCCTAGCAAGAAAATTCCCCATTAGAGATGCTGACTTGGTGATTCCAGTTCCAGATTCTGCAAGACCTGCAGCACTTGGATATGCACAAGAACTGGGTATTACATTTGATGAGGGACTACTCAAGGACAGATACAGCAAAAAAGGTCCACTACGTAGTTTCATTGAACCACATCAAAGCGACAGAATTGAAATCAATCGCTGGATTATACCAATCAAAGAAATCATTGAAGGCAAGCATGTCATTGTAATTGATGACAGTCTAGTTAGAGGTACTAGTTCCAAGGCAATCATCCAAGCACTACGAAGAGCAGGTGCAAAAAAAATCAGCATGGTAATAACATACCCTCCGATCAAATTTCCATGCTATGCCGGAATTGATTTTCCGTCTCAAGAAGAACTGGCAACATTTGCAAATGGAAAGAACATGACTGATGAGGAATTGACAGAAATGGTCAGAAAGAGTATTGGGGCTGACTTTTTGGGCTATAACGACGCTGAAAACCTGGCTGCAGCCATTGGGATTCCAAAAGATTCAATGTGTTTTACTTGTTCGTCTGGAAATTATGATTCCTTGGGAATTACACCAGAGTTTAAAACCCGTATAGAGATGAAAGGCGAATAATGGAAACTGCATATGTTCTAGTCAAAAGCGAAATGGCTCATGAAATGGAAGTAATGGCAGATATTTTAAAAATTGACGCTGTAAAAGAAGCAAAGGGGACATTTGGTGTTTATGATATATTTGTCAAAGTAGAGGCAAAGACACACAAAGAAGTAGAAGATGCTATTACTAAAGAAATTCGTAAAGTAAACCACGTACTTTCCACTACTACATTATCTGTAATTCCTGAGCAAAACAAAAAATAATTTTCTTACTTTTTTGGTATATTGAAATGACAACAGAAAATGAAAAGATTAGTCGTTCTGCATGGCTTATACTTGGAACGCTTAGTTGTTTGGGCCTTATTGCAATGTATGCCGAAACAATGGTTCTTCCGGCAATACCTACACTAATAGTTGACTTTGAGATGCCATACAGCACATCATCCTGGATTTTATCTACATACATGATTGCCGGTGCAGTTGCAACACCAATAGCAGGTAAATTATCTGATGTGTACGGCAGAAAGAAAATTTTGTTAATCGTAATGTCAATTTATTCTGCAGGAATCCTGGCAGGAGGATTTGCCGACAGCTTGCCGTTTATGCTTGCTGCAAGAGCTGCTCAAGGTGTAGGAATTTCCATGTTTCCAATAGCATTTGGCATAATCCGAGAAATATTACCAGAAAAGAAATTAGCCATTGGGCAATCAATATTTACTGCAACATTTCCTGCCGGTGCTACAATAGGGTTATTGATTGGTGCAAACATAATCCAAAACTTTGGATGGCATGCTACATTTTTTACAGTATTTCCTATTGCGGTAATACTTGGATTATTCATACTGAAATTCATCCATGTGAATCCTATGCCAATTTCAGAAAATAAAATGTCTATAGACATCAAAGGTTCACTGTTTCTCGCAATAACAATAATTTCATTTCTTGTCGGCATTTCTAATTTGGAAAATAATACTGGGCAAGGCTTTGAGTCAATTCTTTTCTTTGCAGTTACATTGGTGTCATTAACAATATTTATCACAATAGAAAAGAGGACCAAATTTCCATTAATTGATTTTAAACTATTGACTAACAAAATGCTACTTTTTGGAATACTGATTTTACTTGTGGTTGGATTGTGTACATTTATGGTATATCAGACAATACCTATAATGATACAAAGTCCTCAACCGTTAGGCTTTGGAGGAACAGAACTCACAACTGCAGCAGTGCAGATGCCATTTATGATTATTTTCCTAATTGGTAGTATCACATCAGGTTTTGCATTAGCTAAGATAGGAAACAAAAGACTTGCCTTAATTGGAACAATGCTTGGTGCTATTGGATTTTTCAGTCTCTTTTTGTTCCATTCTACTGATTATATGGTGACTATCACACTTGCAGTAATTGCTGCGGGACTATCCCTTGCATTCATTGGTGGGTTTAACATTGTTTTACTATCCACACCAATCCAATTTGCAGGAATTGCACTTGGCATGACATTGCTTCTTAATTTGATTGGTCAATCAATTGGACCATCCATTGCTGGAATACTTCAGCAGATGCACCGCTCTACAATAGATGGGATTTCAGGCAGCTTTCCAACCCCTGAGGCTTACAATTTAATTTTTCTTACTGCGTTTCTGATCTCATTAATGTCTGTTGTTTTTGCCATATCATTAAATAGAAAAAGTGTGGCCAAACTAACTGTGGACTAGTTTTTTAAATACAGTATACTTGCTAATAACTCAGCCCAAAAAAACACATCCTGTAAGAGGTTTTAGAAAGTTCAAAATCTAATTATCTGCCAGAATCTTGGATGTTTTTAAGACATGATGTCGTATAGAATACATGGTACTTGCATTGATAGGAATTGTAATAGGAGTTTTACTAGTAATATTTTTGATTAGCAAGGCATCAAAAACCAATCCCCGCGATGTAGTAAAAATTGATGTGTATTGTAAAAAGTGTGGATTTGAAACAAGGGGGTTAAAGTGTCCAAAATGTGAAAAATCACAATCGTTTGGAGTCTAGTTTTACATTTTTATTGGTTTTAACTTTTTGATTACTGATTTTGTTTGTCTTTGTAACCTTTGCAAGTACTGAATACGTTCTTGAATGCCTTTTAACTCTATATTTTTAAGTTCGATTGGTTTTATCTCAAGCTTCATAGTTTCTTTATCTGCTATTTTCTCAGATAAAAAATCAATGTTCTTTCTCACATTTTGAACTATTGGATTATCTAGATTGATACTGTATAGTTTTGGTTTTTTTGTTTCTTGATTGATTTTTACCATTCCTATATTGATCAGACCATCAAAATACTTGTAAAAAGTAGTCTTGGACATTCCCAACTCTTCAATTATATCACTTACGGTGAACTCGTTTTTAGGAAAACTAAGTAAAAAATCCAACAATTTGGTGTTTGGTGAATTACCATATATCTTAAAAATTAGACTATCTTCCATATGTCTAATACTGTTCTAAAACTATAAAAACTATGCATCGATGTAGTACGATAAGTGTACTAATATGTTGCGTGATTTTTCAGATGATGAACTGATGGCTCAAATTCTTTCATATCTTTGGGATAATGGTTCATGGAGTAAAATTTACACAAACTATGCTAAAATGAAAAAAAGGCTCCACCATATTGTCAAAAACGACGGTAAGAATATTGAAAAGAAAGTAAAAGAATTATCAAAAATTAATTGGGTGGAAATACACAAGAATAGCGATACTATTTCTTTGAATCCTATTTACAAAATAATGATTAAGAATTTTAGAGATCAGTATTTGGCTTAATTTTTGGCAATGAGTTTGTACTGGTTTGGGCTTATGAATATCAGATGCCATATGATTTTTTAAGTGCTTTTTTGATATTCTGATTATGAAAGCGGTTTGGAATGATGTTATAATTGCAGAAAGCAACGATACTGTATTAGTTGAAGGAAATCACTACTTTCCAATTGATTCAATAAAATCTGAGTATTTTAAAAAAACCGACCTGACCACACTTTGCGGTTGGAAGGGAATGGCAAACTATTACTCCATAACAATTAATGGAAACACCAACAAAGACTGTGCATGGTATTATGAAAATCCAAACGATGCTGCCAAAAAGATCAAAGGAATGGTTGCGTTTTGGAATGGCGTTCAGATAAAATAATCTTAATTATTAGAAACAGTATATTGTATTAGTGAACAACTATTACATTCTCATGGTCATTGCTGTGGGAGTCATTGGAGCGATGGCTGTGATTTTTGGAATAGATATCCTGAAGCTATCAATACCTACACAAAAGTATGACCTTTTTGTGGATCCAATAATTGACAAGCAAAATCTCTTTGTAACTGGAAGAATAACAATTCAAAATACCGGATCTCAACCACTAACTAACATTCATGTGAATTTTGGTGCAGGTGACACGCTAGACATAAAAACCCTAAAATCTGGCCAGAAGATAATACTCTCTCCTCCACATGATAATCCAATGCAATTTGTAATGATCAATGCTGATAATGACATTTTTGTAAACAAGGCATACCGAGAACTGCCAAAGATGGTCGGTATGATGGGCTCTTAGAATTCCGAGCAGTTAAATCCGATTGTATCGTAGCTTGGCTGTGAAATTTCTAACTTCTGGCAAAGTAAAGGACCTGTACGACCTTGATGATAAGACACTGCTTTTCAAATTCTCTGACAGAGTATCAGCATTTGATGTCAAATTCAAAGAAAACATACCTAAAAAGGGGGAGATTTTGTGCAAATTTGCTGAATTTTGGTTTGGACAGCTACCAGTACCTAACCATTTTGTAAAAAGACAGTCGAATACTGAGATTATAGTAAACAAAATGAAGATGTTGCCAATCGAATGTGTAGTTAGAGGTTACTTTTATGGTAGTCTGATAGGCCGGTGGAAAAAAGGCGAAATAAAAATCCCGGCAGGTTCTAATCCAACACTAGCTGCAAAGCTTTCAGAGCCAATCTTTGATCCTACTACAAAATCAGAGCATGATATTCCAATTGATAAAACAAAAGCTCTCAAGATGAAACTAGTAACTGAAGAACAATATGTCTTGCTAGAAAAAACATCGCTTGATATATACAAAAAAATGTCTGAAATTGTAGACAAGGCAGGATTCATTTTGGCTGATCTAAAACTCGAATTTGGAATTTTAGATGGAAAGATCATACTGGGCGACTCTATTGGTCCTGACGAGTATAGATTGTGGCCAAAGGATTCCTATCACGTGGGAAAAATCCAAGAGACTTATGACAAACAGATTTTACGTGATTGGCTTGTAGAACATGGATATCAAAAACAGTTTGATGATGCACGTGATGCAGGACAGGAACCTATAGCACCTACAATTCCACAAGAAATAATTCTAAAGATGACAAATCGTTATGTCTCTGCATATGAAAAACTAACAGGGCACTCTCTCTAGTTGTAATATTTTCTGTAATTCTTTTTGTCATGACTGGATGTTGGCTCCAATCTAACGTTGAACTCGAATTTTATTTTTGATTGATTTTCAATTATGTCATTTGATGATATTTGCATCTATAACCTAATGTC
>JBOGRE010000202.1:0-2503 GCA_050749345.1 Nitrosarchaeum sp.
GGATTATCCATATTGGCTAATTGTTGAGCAAACGTGCTTGCAGCTGCAACTGATATTCCTATTACTGCAGTAATTATCAAAAATCTTAGTGTCTTCTTTCTCTTGTATGGATCTCCCATACCTGGCCAATTCATGTGATGATTTTTTGAAGATCCCTTAAAGTCCTTTCTGTTACTTGTCCATTATCTCAATTGTGTCAAATTGATCTTGGTGATCTGCAAGAAAATAAGTGATCTCATCAGAATCAATTTCAAGCCATTCTGATTCTCCACAGTATGGCAAATAATCTTCAACAAACAGATCTTCTGGTCCTGTCATTCTTACGATCATCTTCTCTTTTTTTGGAATGATCCCAAATGGTAATTTGAATACTTTGCCTCTTTTTTGATTTTGTATGTTCACTTTGTAATTATCATTACGAAATTCAACATCTCCAAAAAAATAACTTTGGAAAATATCTATTTTTATTATTTTAAAACTTAGCATACTCTTTCTAGTTTTTTCTTGCAGATAAAACTTGGTTAATTATTCACAATAATTCCTTACGTTATTCGTAACGAATACTTAGAAAATGAAAAGGAAATGTTGGGTAGTTTAGATAACTTGCCAGGGTCGTGTTGCAAACGTGATTACATAACCGACACCGATAATGATTGATTGGTATGCGATGTTGGTGTATGGAATTGGTTTGATAATTGGCTCTCCTTCAACGACTACTGTTTGACCTGGACCTAGTCCTGGACCCACTTTTGCTATGTTGAGTTGGGTGTGTACATGGTATACACCTGCTTCAAGTGCTTTTGCAGATAATGAATATTTGACAACAGCGTTACCTGAAATGTCAAAGACGTTTCCTGGTGGATCTCTTGCTAGCATCTCCCATCTGTTACCTGCGTTAGTGGATTCTGAGAAAATGGACATCCATCCTCTTAGATCTCTTTCTACAAGACTGACTAATGTACCTTGAACTGTCAAGGTTTCGCCAGTTTGCAGGGATTGTCTATTGAAGGTTTCATCTTCTATTCTGATGAAACGACTCTGAAGTTGTGCTTGGACACCATGTGCATCTGCAGTTGGAAGTATGGAATCAACCCAGTTGAAACCAAGTGTACCTAATGCAAGTACAGCAGTGAGTCCTAATACGAAAATCTTTTTTTCGACCATAGTCCTAATATCCTGATTGATAATATACATCGTTATATCTTTTACCTTGATAACGAAGATCGATAGTGTGAATATGTTAATCATCAATGATTAACATTAAAATTAATAAAAATATGATGAAATTATTTCAAATTAATTTGTTTTTTATATGAATAATTATGTTAATTTGCTATATATTTTATTAGAAATTTTATAAAATTACTTTATTTCAAAACCCTTGCTTTATATCTAGAATTAACATTATAGTCAACATGGCACAGATGCCCGCATTAATCCCAAAAGAAGTTGAGATTCAGAGACTAAAGAAAATCTGGCTCATCGTCATTGCTATGGGATCCACTGCCGCATCAGTCGAAGTAGACAACTTCGTTGATGGTTCTTTACATCAGACATCTATCAGAGATAGTGCATTTACACCAGCACACTGGTGGTTATACTCCCATTTCATCACATTACCACTTGGATGGGCAGCAGCTGCAATGTATGATAGAAAAGTACCAGTACTCAGAGGTCCAAATAATTCAATTAACACTGGATTGAAGATGACCATTCTTGGTTACCTTGCAACCATGTTTACAATTGGAGTCAATGAGATGTGGCACTTCTGGTTTGTAGAGGAAATCTTTGCAGTACCAAATCACTGGATGTTTAACATGGGTGTCGTAGTGGCATTCATGGGAGCACTTGCATACGTAGTCAGAGTATATGCTCGACTCGTAGAACTAGGTGCAGAAACTCCAGGTGAGAATCCGTACGTTGCAGAGATGTACAAGATGGCTTTAGAAGGCAAATTGTACAGCAGAGCAATTCCATAGATAAAGTGCAAAAAGCACAATTTTTTCTCTTTTATTATTTTAACTCACGAAGATCGTACTGGGTCCACAGTTTAAGAAAGACTTAAAAGTATTCTGAATAGTATAATTCCAGAATGACTCTTCCGAAAGGATTTGGTTCAAGTGGCGCAGGTGGCGCATCTAGCTCTGATGTAGAACGAATGATTGGTAGACGTGTCGAAAATATGACCGGTATGATCACACTATCTTACATTGCAGCTTGGTTAGCAACTTTTGGTGGTACTGCAGCAGGATATTTCTATTATCCTTGGGCATATCCAACAAACAGTGGTCATTATGCGTTCATTGTTCTGACAATTATTGAAGCGATTGGTTACCTCTTCTGTGTTAAAGTTATGGAAGAAGGCTCTAAGAAAAACAGCAACGGTATAATTGCTGCAGTTATTGGAGCTACTGCCGTAGGCACTGTAATCATAGCACTATATGTCGGATTTTAGAAGGAAACTCCTTCAGACATCTTCTTTTTACTTTATTTTAATAAAAAA
>JBOGRE010000203.1:0-3131 GCA_050749345.1 Nitrosarchaeum sp.
GTGTAATGAGGGTCTAAGTCTGACACTAAAGCCTACGGAATTTACGTCAGCTGTTTGTGTTACTGACTCTACTTATCAGAAATTAACCGGCAGAGGATGGAGCTTGGTTGGTATTTGGAACGACAAAAATGAAAACTAGACGTGGTGCAATTATAATACTTGTATGTAGTACAGCACTATCAATTACCGGTTTTTCTTTATCATGCTGTCTCGATACTATTCTATTTCCTTCCTCTGGTACACCATTAATGATGGAGTTTGGTTCAATTGAATTGTTTTTAGTTTCTAACCGTTCAATGTTTGTGGTTTTCGGTATAAGCGGAATAATGGCTTCTTCAGTTGCAGCATCATTATTGTTATGGCCCAGACATTGACAACGGAACTCTTATTCTTCTTACAAAATCCCCGATTCTAGCTGATAGTTAATATCGGGTAATCCTGTAGAGATTACCCAGTATTATTTTTAAAGAATGATTCGTTTTTTGGCATGATTATTAGGTGAATTTAGCCCTTCTTTTCAGATTTTCTAGAAACTACAAACAATCCAATTCCAGCTCCTGCAACTATTACTGGAATCAACCACGATGCAGTCATTTGTACGCCAGCAAGTAACAATGAAGTTGTATCAATTGGAATTAATTCTCCACCGACGACAGTTGAAGAACCATCTGATAGAATGCGTACAGTCTCTGTAGTAGAACCTGTCCTGGGACCAAGTGAACCGCCGGAAGATCCAATGAAATCAATTCTATAAGTAATATCAAAAAAACTATCTATTTGCCAATCACCTCCACCTAGCTTGGTAAGAGTTGTGTGACCTGGACTAGAGACTATAACTGATCCAGCAGTTATTCTTAGCAGATCAAAGTCAGGATCTCCATCAGCAGGGGTCAATTGTCCAAATAAATTAGTCATATCGGTGTCAAACGATTGAGGAGTACTACCTAGTATCCTAGGATCTGTGTGAGCTTCAAATGAAATGGGCATTTGCGCGTGGTGGCTGTATGCAGCTAGACTTCCAGTTCCTTTCATTGTCATGTCTAATGTTGCCTCGGCTTTCTCCGTCTGTTCCCCTCCACCTAGTGGAGTAATCATTATACTATGTAGTGATAAAGCCACTATTTCTATTTCAATTGTAGTGCCACCTGGCAAGCCATCAACAATAAGAAGAGGTTCTTGTGAAGTATAATTACAAGATGTAATTGGCCCGTTGTCAGTAGGTGCAACACATGAAATTGCAGCTACGTTTGGTAGGTTAATTACTGAACTTAGTAACAAAACTAAAGTCAAAACTGAAAATAGTTTACTTTTTTTGTCCACATAAAAAATCTATTTTCAAATTTATACACTTTATGAACTTGGAAGTCTAGATTAAAGGAATCTGCTTTCTCGCTTCACAACTATTAGAACACTTATGATTTTAAATTAACGATAATAATTCATAATCTTATTGGTTTATTCGGGTAATCCTGTATAGATTACCCGATTAAGAAAACCAGATCGATATAACTCGTAAATTTTTAAATTACATGAATAGAAAAATGAAATGTCGGAATCATTTGGTTACTTTAAAAAGATTGCTCATTGCTGCAAGACTCCTGCAGGAGTGAGCACGTCTTATTAGGAAAGTTCAAAATCAAAAGTCTTAATGACTATGAAAAACAAAAAAATTACTTCAAAGACAAGTTCTAAAATCTTAATACTTCCGATAACGATTGCATTATTGACAATGGTAATAGTGACTGTTGTACCATCCGTATATGCTAATGCTACATGTGATGGAACTGGAAATCATTGCTATAGCAACGCCAAAAGAAACACTAGTAATAGAGGAGGCTCTGCAACAATTTATATCAATTCTGGAAATACTGTTCAGTCAGGTTATGCGATAGCCAATCCTGTATGGATAAATTTTTTAGATGGTAGTTGGTTGGAAGCAGGATGGCAAAAAGGTAACATACTTCCATGTTCGAGTACTACTGCTAAGTTTTATACGTATGAAAAAGTGAGTTCAGGTAGTGGAATATGTGTTGGAACTACATCAGGTTCAACAATGTCTGCGCAAATAACAGATTCTAATCTGGATGGTGTTTGGCAAATATACGTTAATGGTGCACTTAAACAATCAGTGTTCAAGTCAACAAACTCTAATAAAATGACAGTAGGTGGAGAGTCTACACATCTATCTAATGTGTTGACTGGTGGAAGAGACACCAATTTAACAATCATCTCTACAAGTGGAATATCATCAAGTTGGGGATCTACAATAGTTCCAACATATTCAAGCCATTTGCATAACTATGTCTATGCATGGAATACACAGTATACAGACTTTACCTACGGAGGACCCTAGAAATGAAACGAATGCATATAGGAATAATTTGTAGCATAGCAGTGGTTTTTACGCTGGCAATGAGTCTAGCAAATACCGAAATTAAAGAACCAACCTTGATTTCAAACACTGTACCAAATGAAATCTTATCTGTCAATGTCATGTATGTCAAAGTACCAGACAATCTATCCGAACCGGAACCAATTACACTAGGTGAACATGGCCAATCAATGTCAACAGAATCAATAAAAAGTAAAACTACATTTGAAGTCGCTGAATTCAAAGATACATCGAATATCAAAATGGAGGGAAAATCAATTCATCTAATTGATACTCGCCTTGGCTCTGACAATACAGTTTATTACTATTATGGTGCAGATTCCACCATAAATGATTCCACAAGATTAAGAGATTTTATGAGTAAGGGTGGAATTGTAGTTACTACTGCGGTAATGGAAAGACCTGATGCAGTATATGCAGCTTTAGCCAATTTTGATGGCATCAAAGGAAAAGTGTCTTCTGTTAATGGTGTCGTGTCACATGGTGATGAATTCAATGGCTATGCCCCATCTGAGGTATTTCTGTATCCAGGAGATGGCAGAGTTATTTCTGTTTGGACAGATGCCTCGCTACCGGATACAATCAAGATTGCAGAAAAACTTGGGCTGGAAAACCGTGGCTTGGATTTGAGCAAATACGTTGATAAAAACTGGACAGAATGATCTTAACACAAGATCCATCCTTTTTTCTTTTTTATTCAAAATTCTCCAATCTGGGTAATCCTAGTAAGATTACCCAG
>JBOGRE010000204.1:0-3774 GCA_050749345.1 Nitrosarchaeum sp.
ATGTCTGAGATTAATCCTGTAGTGGTAATTATGGAAGTTGCCTCAAAGAAAGCAATTTCAAAATTCGTATTTTTGATTGTTGTCAAATATGCAGCTGTTACGGTTATAGTTCCTGAAAATAACATTATCATCAATACTGTAGTTAGCAATTCTTTTTTTATTTGTGGTGTTACATCTGATCGAGAAATCTTGTTGAATAACTTTCTACATTCTCTTAACTGTAACAATCTAAAAACTTTAATCCCACCGGCAGTTGAAAAGCCACATCCTCCCATTATCATTAATAAAATCAAAATTGCATGCGCTGGGCCATTAAAATTTACAATTTTTTGTGAATGTAATCCGGATGTAGTGCTAGCTGATATTGAATAAAATACGCTATCTAAAGGATCTAATCCACTAAATCCAATGAATAATGATGTTGCAACCCCTAAAATTATAAAATATGCCAGGACCTCTTTGCCAAGTTTAGGTGATAGAAATTTTTTCCTAACAAATGAATAGTGAAATGTAAATGGTAATGCCCCAAATATCATTGCACCCATTAAAATTATCTGTTCTTGCCATCCAAAATTATTTAGTATTGTGGATGTTGGTAAAAACCCACCAGTTGCAAATGCACTTATCGCCAATGAAAAATTATTAATTATATCCATCTCTCCAAACAAATAGAATAAAACCACAACAATTCCAATGTATATTGTAAAAATTATCGTAATTGTTCCAAAGAGTTCTTTCATGTGTAGTGATCTGCCTGAAATAAAACCTCGCAATGATTGTATTTTTGACTCTGGGTAAAGTGCAGTGATTACTAGATAAATAAAACTCATTCCTCCCACTAATTGTGTGAAACTTCTATAGAATGTAAACCCCTGAGGCAGGTTTTCTGGCTCGTGAAATATTGTCAATCCTGAAGTGGTGAATCCAGATACACTTGAAAAAAATGCAGTGACAAATTTATCTGTAGAAGATTCTTGACTTGGTATTACATACAGATATGGAATCGTTCCAAATAGCGATAATATCAACAAACTTGCTAATACAAGAATTGATGCCTGTTGAATATTCAGACTTGCTTTTTCACCGTATGCATTGAGGAAAAATCCTGTTACAAGTAAAAGTACAGTGGTAAGATAAATTCCTGCTGCCGTTAATGTTTCTCCCAATATTGTCGATAACACTGCAGGAACAAGTAACAAAACTCCTGCAAACTGTAACACAAATCCCAAATTTCCTAAAATTGCCTTTACAGGGGGACTAAACAGGTGAGGTGCAGTAGCTGTTGCATCTCTTATTACATTTGCGATTATTCCCTGGAAAATTATTCCGACGACTTCATTTTTTTTAGACAACACTGGAAGTTTTCTAATTTTACTATCTCTCATTTTATGAAGTGCTTCTTTTAGTGTTGTTTTTTCGCTAATTGTAATTAATGGTGCGGACATTATATCTTTCAAAGAGGCTGTTTTTGCATATGCCATGATCTCACTCATTTTATTTATAATGTCTTCATCTGTGACAATTCCAATTGGTACATGATTGTCATCTATTACAATGATGTCGTCTCTTTCGGAATCTTGAAGCATTCTAGCTGATTCACTGACTAGTGTATTTTGATTTAGCAACAGGAAATCTTTGCTCATGTATGGTGAGACATGTTTTGTAAGAACATATGATACTGAACGTTCAGGGTTTATCGACATCAAGCTTCACTTCATTATTGGCATTAAATAATTTGGGATTGCAAACTTGATCGTTATAAAAAAATTAACACAAATTCAGCCTATTTACGTTAGTATCTTTATAAGCGCTGAACTGGGACATTAATCGCGTTATGGAAATTGATCAAGCACAAGAGCCTGATTATGAATCGGTCAAAATTGATTATGTTGGATTTGTCGATCCTTATGCAGTAGAAGGGATGCTGGTTCTAAAAGGGGATGATGGCAAAGAATTTCACATGCGGGCATTTTCTGGCGAAGTTGCAAGACACATCTCAAGTTTTATTGAAAGCTCAAGTGAATCAGTTCCATCAATTTACAAAATGATGGAAGAAATATGCGAAGAAAATGAATTGGTTTTAGTCAAAGTCAAAATTTATGAAAGTGGTGAGGTATTACGTGCTAATTTGTATTTTACAGGAAAAAAAGACATGGTGCTACGAAATTACCGTGCATCAGATGCCATGGCTTTGGGTGCACTGTACAACATTCCTATTTTAGTTAGAAAAAATCTCCTCAAAGAGCATATGGAAGCCTGAAAAGGTATGGATAATTTCCGGTCTTGATTAGAATAGTTTTTTTTCTAGTATGATATTGGTTGTTTATGAGTGAACAAGAACAGATAATGGATAATTTACTCAATATTGATCTTGAGATAATTGATTCTGTTAGAGCATTACACGAAGGTAACTGGGATTCAGGTACATTGAAACAACAAGTTGGAGATTTGCTAAAAATTCGTGATGACATGGTTGAAAAATTAATGTCCTTAAAAGATAACCATGAATGTGGCTGTGGCCATGATCACGACTGATTGCAAATTTATTTTAAATTTTTTTAATTTGTTTTTTTATGTTAAATGACTGGAGGGATCCTCACTACATAATTACTGCTAGTATCATGTAATGGCTGCTCTTTCGAACAATCTCCAGTCGTTATGTCTGTCTGGTTCTCACTTAAAATTTTAGTGATTTTCCAATTCACCTCTCTGGGTAATTGTTAAAAAAATTCTCAGGAAACATGTTCATAATTTTTGTTCTTTCTAATTCATATTTTTTTATTTTGTTTTGAATTTTTTCTAATTCTGAATTTTGTAATTTTGCTTCATTTTTTAAATCTGATATTTTCTTTGTCAGTGTTTTATACATGATTAGATATTCAGGAAATTTTCCAGGAAGTTTGTCCATTTTATAGATTAAACATGATGTAAGAGTAATATTTATGAAATTTCTGATTTTAATTTTATTTTAGTTTGGCTTTTGCTAATGCCTGAGATGTTTTTGGTACACATTTCATCTGATGCCTACATATGGGCTCTTGAATCTGGTCTGTATGATGTTTGTTTTAACAAGCATTGATAACTACGAGGCATCATTCCCCCACTTTACTGCCTATGCAGCTATAGACCCTAACGTGATACCTTTTAAATTGGCTTTAGATTAAATTTAATGCATATTGTGTTTATGCCATCAATAATTTCTTGAATTTTTGGGTACTCTGATTTGTTTTCTATAATGTCATTTTTAATTACTCTAAGATAGTGCAAAATTTTTTTGATTTGTTTATTTTTCTGAGTTTTTGAGATTGGTGCGTTTGCCAAATCTTTAAGATTTGCAGATATGTCGCATAATTTGATAATTTTTGTTTGAAATGCTCCGTCTTTTAATTGGTTGATATACTGTGTCTCTCTGTCTTTTTTTGGAATCTTTTGATCTTTTGTTAATGACAAAACAATCACTGCAACTTCCCTTCCAAATCTTTCATTTATCTGATCAAATGTGACATCGGTATCCTCTATGGTATCATGTAGCCAAGCTGCACACAATACGTCTTTATCTACAATTCCCAAGTTTTTGAGTCTGTTTACGACTCCTTCTAAATGATCAGAATATAGAGTCACACCATCTTTTCTTTTTTGATTTTTATGTTTTTCCTGAGCAAATTTTTTTGCACCTAATACAATATCGGTTGTATCTTCCATCACAATACAATTATTTTTCCAATATGTAGAGGTTTATTTTTAATATGTCTGAATTGATAAAAAATTCTAAAA